>JAKJGD010000621.1 GCA_022704585.1 Spirochaetota bacterium
GCGCGATGGCATCGAGCGTTTCATAGACGAGCGGCAGCCCTACAACCTGGCCATATCGCTGAACGACACTGTCCCGGAAAAGCGCGAGCGGATCATGCCGGTAGAGCGCCGAAGCCCCTTCGCCGGCATAGCGGAGCTTCTTAACCGTAAGTTCCCCGCTTCCCGCAACAGGCTGACCGTCGCCTACGTGATGCGCAAGGACAATATCTCGAGCGATGACGCGAAGCGCCTGAAAAAAATGTTCAGGTACGGCCGTATCAAGCTGAACCTCATACCGCTGAACCGGGGATCCCACGAATTCGAGGTCCCTTCCGAAGGGGAGATCGAGCGCTTCATCCGGGAGCTTACGATCATGAACGTCCCGATAACCGTGAGAAAAAGCTTCGGCAGGGACATCGCGGGGGCGTGCGGCCAGCTGTCAGGCCGGAGGTATGCCGCCGCCGGCTGCGATATACAGGACATTTCGCAGGATAGTAATTGACGCAGGAAGGCTCTGTCGTTATAAAAGAACACACGGGATGCGGTGGATGTGCAGACAGCCCCGGGGCACCATAATTTTCAGCAGGAATAAAGCGAATGGGATCGGTTATGCAGGCATTTCTTGACATAGTAAAAAAAATATTCAACTGGATATTCGCTCATAAGAAAATCGTGTTTATATACATCCCTGCCGGGGCCTTCCTCCTGGCCGCCATCTACATCATCGCTATATTTTTCATGTGGCAATCCGACCGCGAGGCGGCCATCAAGAAGCTGGTTAAATACAAGCAGCTGATTGACCGGACCGAAGAGCTGAAAAAAGGATACATTTACAATTACAGCGATGTCGACGTTTCAGCGAAGGTGGTGGATATTCCCACCAGGATATACGACCGGAACAATGAGATCATCGGCGAATTTTTCGAGCAGAAGCGGGAGATCGTGCCGTATGATTACATGCCGTCATGGCTCGTCAAGGCGGTGATTGCCAGCGAGGACCGTGATTTCTACAAGCATCACGGCATAAGCTACCCGGGCATCGCACGGGCCTTCCTCGTGAACCTGGTCCATTTCAGGGTTGTGCAGGGCGGCAGCACCATCACGCAGCAGCTGGCCAAGGTCCTGTTCACCGACATGGAGCGGAACGTGAAGCGGAAGATCTACGAGACCTTCTGCGCCCGGGAGATAGAGAAGCGGTACGACAAGCAGGACATCATCTCCATGTACCTGAACCTGATCTATTTCGGCAACGGAGCCTATGGCGTCGAGTCGGTGGCCAAGATGTACTTCGGGACCTCGGTCAGGGAGCTTTCCCAGGTCGAGTGCGCCATGATCGTCGCCACCATCTCGAACCCCAAGCTTTATTCCCCTCTCTCCGACCTCGATTCGTCGCTGAAGAAAACGCGCCGCATCCTGGAGTCGATGTCCGACGCCGGTTACGTGAAGGAGGCGAGCCTGCCGAAGGTCTACGGGGCATTCATCCGGAAATGGGAGGTCGTATTCGACGAAAAAGGGAAGGCGGTTTCCTCGCTGATCGGCAACTTCATCTTCAGCTCGTATCGCGTTAACAGGGCGCCGTTTTTCAACGAGAGCATACGGCGCGTTCTGGTCGAGAAATTCGGCGAAGACGCCGTAAAGCGGGGCGGGCTCAAGG
>JAKJGD010000622.1 GCA_022704585.1 Spirochaetota bacterium
TTCCTGTAATGGCCCATCTCGTGCGCGAACACGACTGCGATCTCGTCCGGGGTGAAGTGCTCGATCAGGGTATCGCTCAGTATGATGCGCTTGCTCCGCCCCAGTCCCGTGAACCCGGCATTCGCCTTTTTCGTGTCCTTGCTCAGGTTGAACGAATATATCCCCCTGATTGAAATGCCCTGCCCCTCCAGCAGCCGCGTGATCCGCTCACGTATCTCGTCGGACTCCAGCTCCTTGAATCTGTAGAAGATCGGGAAAATGATCACCGGCGCGATCCGCGCCAGGAACACCGATATGAAAAAGATGAACAGGCTGAACCAGAGCCACCAGAGCCAGCCGGTGAGCTTCAGGAACACGTAAAAGACCAGGGCGACCGGCACACCCACGACGATGCCGATGGCCGCCCCTTTTATCTTTTCGACGAGCCAGGCCGTCACGGTCTGGTTGGACAGATCGAAACGGTGCTCGATGACATACCCGCCGTAAAACTCGAACGGGAAATCCAGCACCGAATAGATGGCGCCCACTGCCGTTACGAAGAAGAAAAAGAGTACGTAGTCATTCGTAATATACCGGGAGAGGAAGTCCACGATCAGGGGCGATATACCGCTGAAGGCCAGGATCGCGATGATGACCAGGTTAAGGACTATGTCCGCGATGGAGAGACGCAGCTTGATCGCGTTATACGCTTTTTCGCGGGACAGTTTCTGTGCGGTTTGCCGGGGTTCGTCCATGGCGCCGTGCTTCTGCGGTCATTCCCTTTCGGAATCGTATCGGGTGGGGCCTGACCGTTGCCTTCTGAAAAAGGAGGCCAGCCGCTCCCCGTAGCGGATAATGACGAATACGAGAATCGCAGCTGAAATGCTTGCGATCGCCAGGCTCGCCTCCATGCGCACGCCGGCGGCCAGGCACATCGGCCCGGTGACGAGCCAATCGACCACTCCTAAGACGAGGCCGGCGGCGACGCGCGCTTTTTTCCGCAACCCGAAATAGCCGGTCAGGGCGACAGCCACCGTAAGGCACACGGCAAGGACGAGCGCAGCCGCGACATATGGATTGTCGGTCTTCATGGCGCCGTTCGGCCCCTGCTCGGCGACTGCCATGAGCGGAAACGACGCCAGCGGTATCAGATAGATAAGCCTGTTCATCGAAGTGCACCCCGTTCGCGCATTGAACCGGCGCCTATGCCGATGCCATGAGCTCCCTTCCCATCTTGAAGGCCTTCAGGTTCATGTCGATGAACTTTTCCTTCACGAGTGACCTGATGGCCTTCTCCCACTGCTCCTCGGTGAACTCGAGGCGGTTGGAGAGAACCCCAAGCATGACTATATTCAGCGCCTTGCGGGTACCAACTTCTTTTAAGACGGGGCTCGTGTCAACAAATAATGCGTTTTTCACGTTTTTGCCTACCCACTCCCTGATGTCGGGAGGGTACTTCATGACGCCCGTCTCCACCGGGGCAGGATTTACCTGCTCCATGTTGACGATCAGGGTCCCGTCCGGCGCCAGGTAATCAAGCTTCCGGACCACTTCAAGCGTCTCAAGGCTCACGATAAAATCCGCCTCTTCGCGGGGGATGAGCGGGGAGTAGACCTTGTCGCCGTACCGCACGTTGCAGTC
>JAKJGD010000623.1 GCA_022704585.1 Spirochaetota bacterium
CCGCCGCTTCATGGACATGTTCGACATAGACTCGCGCCATTTCGCCCGGAGCGAGCAGGCCGGGTGGGACCGGGAGGTCGTGCGGACCGACCGCATTTTGATGCGGCGCATTTTGAAGGGGGACAAGTACCTGGAATACGAGGTGACGACCCGCGTCAGGGACGAGGATGTCACCTTCATCGTGCACGCTTCCCCCTATTTTTCCAAGGACGGGAGCATCATCGGCGTGATCGAGAATTTCACCAACATCACCGAGACGCGGATGCTGCAGAACGGCATCATGCGGGTCGCCGAGATCGAGCGCCAGAGGATCGGGCAGGACCTGCACGACGGCCTGGGCCAGAACCTGACCGCGGTCACCTTCCTCATCGAGGCGCTGAAGGAGAAGGCATCCGGGCGCGCCAATGCCGTCCTCCCGGACATCGAGAACATTGAGGGCCTGATACGCAACGCGATCGTCCAGACGCGGAACCTCTCGCGCATGCTGAGCCCGGTCGAGATGGAAAAGAACGGCCTGCGCTCGGCACTGGACGAGATGGCGGTCGCCACGGAAAAGATATACCATGTTTCCTGCAAGGTGATGCAGGACGGCAATTTCCTGATAGGCGACAACCAGACCGCGACGCACCTCTACTACATAGCCCGCGAGGCGGTCACCAACTCCATCAAGCACGGCAAGGCGGGCCAGATATTCATTCACCTGACCGACGAAGAGGACGGCCTCGCGATCACGGTGCGGGACAACGGCGAGGGCGCGGCGGAGCTCAAGAACACCGGGCTCGGCCTCCGTATCATGCGCTACCGGGCCGGCGTCATTGGCGCGGAGTTCAGCGCGGGGAACCGCGAGGAGGGCGGTTTCGAGGTGCGGGTGCAGCTGAAGGTGTGACAGGTCTGCGTTTGTGCCGGGCCTGCCGAAGCAGGGGCTCGCGAACGACAGGCCCGCAAACGTTTGGGGACCTGCCAGCAGTGATGTGATACATGGATGGAGTTTTTCAGGAAACTGTCAGAGGAACTTCACCAGGACCAGGGTTGAATCGTCCTTCACCCGGTTCTCCGGCAGGGCGCGTCTCACCATCTCCTCCAGCAACCCGGCGATGTCCCGGGCGCTCCTGTCCCTGTTGAGGCGGATGATGTTCATGAATTCGTTCTGGTCCATCTGCCCCTCGGCCCCCTGTTCCACGAGACCGTCGGTAAAGAGCACCAGGAAGTCTCCGGGCCGGTACTCCATGACTCCTGCGTCGTATCGGTCGTTTTCCAGTATTCCCAGGGGCTTTCCGCTTTTCTTCAGGGTTATGAACTCGTCGCTTCCCCTCCGGTAGAACAGCTGCTCGTTGTGTCCGGCGGACGCGTACGACACGGTGCGCGATTTCGCATCCATGAACGCGTAAAAAAAAGTGCAGAACATGCCGCTGAAGGAGTCCATGTATACCCAGTTGTTGAGCCTTCCCATCAGGTCCGTGGGTTCCCGGTGGCGAAGGAGCTCGAAGCGCAGGGCATAGCGCACGCTGTTCATGAAGATGGCCGCGGGGATTCCCTTCCCGGATACATCGCCCACGGCGACGCCGAAGGAGTCGTCGGTAAAGGGTGAAAACTCGAAAAAGTCCCCCCCCA
>JAKJGD010000072.1 GCA_022704585.1 Spirochaetota bacterium
CGCTTCCCGCCCGGATCGACGGCGAGGTCGCGATCGTCGTGGGGGACAAGATAACAACGGACCATATCATGCCCGCGGGACCTCGTTTGAAATACCGCTCAAACATCCCCGCTTACGCGAATTATGTGTTCGAAAATGTTGATCCGGAATTCGCCAGGCGTGCCCTTTCACACAAGGATGCCGGACGGTATACGGCGATTGTCGGGGGATCCAGCTACGGGCAGGGATCCAGCCGTGAGCACGCTGCCATCTGCCCCATGTACCTTGGAGTCCGGATTGTGATGGCCAAATCCTTCGAGCGCATACATTCCGACAATCTCGTCAACTTCGGCATACTTCCACTCGTATTCAAAGACCCTGCAGACTACGAGCTCCTCGCAAGGGGTGATGAGTTCTCAACAACCGGCCTCAGGACACTCATCATGGAAGCAAATGAAATCCCTGTTACCATAGCCGGAAAAAAATATCTGTTCTCTCTTGCTGTATCCCAGCGCCAGCGGGCCATTCTTCTCGAGGGAGGATTACTTAATTACACCAGGAAACGATTTGGCACATGACCATACAAAGCAGACGGCGCACCAAGCCCGGAACCACGGAACAATCATTCTACGAGACAATATTATTGTGTCAGCCTGACGGAAGAAAGAGCTGTTGCGCCTGTTGCGGGCTGTTTAATTTCAGGGACATATCACGAGAAAACCTTTCCCGGTTCCTTGAGGAAGGCGCTTCGCGGTCGTCCCGATGCCTCGCTGCGGGAGATTTCCCTGACCAGGGGGACCGGAGCCCGATTCGTGACATTACGTCATATATCTGCCCGCACCAGGGCCTCATCTTCAACAGGCGGCCGGGGTGCCTGCTCCACCCGCACTACCGGGCCTCGACGCTGAGAAACGAGTCGTTCTTTGGAGAGAAGATTTGCAACGGTTTTCTCTGCCCCGCTTACTCGATCCTGTCAACCAAACAAAAAAAGCTCATCATCGGATTGCTGGATGATTGGTACACATACACAATCGCCGTGATCGATCCTAATTTTACAGCATGGCTGTTTGATCTTCTCAAGGATAAATACCAGATAGCGTATGAACAGACCGCTATATTAAAAAAAACAGTTCAGGAATGTTTTTTAATACACGCCTACCACCTTTCCTCAAGACCTGGACCGGTATTTTTTTATTCGACAGGGGAATACTCGTCAGCACATGCCGGCTATTCCCTGGACGAATGCGGCACCACAAAAGACGAAAAGAGTGAAATTGAGGACGTTATCTGCAGCAACATCTGACTCCGATGCATTTCTTCACCGAGCGGCGGGTGTTATTCACCAACGTCAATGATCGTTTGAGGCAGGAGCCCCGATTCGCGGAGATAATCGTGTACAATGTCAGGGAAATCCGTGAATATACCATCGACGCCCACCTTGCGAAAGAAAAGGTCAAGAAGTTCATTGAAGCTCTGTACATACGATGGCAGCGAATCGGCCCTAAATGTGTATACGTGAACGTCGAGATTGCGCCGGTGGGCTGAATCGACCAGATCAGTAACACGCGGTTCATTGCCGAGCCCGAGGTCCGCAACTACCGGGAACGTCCAGGGGCCGATAGCATCGGCATATCGCGCCACCGCATCGAGACCTTCAGGAGTGAGCATTGTATGGTAATCAACGCCAGGGGTGTCATCCCACGAATTGTCGCCGATCAGCTGCACCATTTTCAGATCACATTTCAATGATGTGCGCATATAATTGAGGCTTTCCGGTTCAAAGCACTGAAGGTAGCAATTTGCATCCCGCGCTGTGTATCCATACTGCTGAAGAATATCGAGTACAATCTCCTCAAAGCGCTTGCCTTCTCTGCGATGGAATGCCGGACCCTTGAGTTCCACATAGATTCCAGCCTCTCTTCCCGTGCTTCGGTTTAAGCCCTGGATCATCTCTATCTCCTCTTCCAGGGTGGAAATTTCGAACGGGGTAATTGCCTCAATGGGGAACCTGCCCGGATAGACGGGTTTACCTGTTTTACGGTCAATCCGTTCATGCAGGCGGAGTTTTTTGATTTCCTTCAGCGTAAAGTCTATCGCGTAGTAACGACCGTCTATTCTTTTCCGTTTCGGGTAACGCCGTTGTACATCGCTAACCGTTTCCAGAAATCTATCATGCACCACAATGACACGGTCATCCTTTGTCAGCACGACATCTTGCTCTATAAAATCAGCACCCATGGTGTGGGCAACTGCTTTTGCGGGCAAGGTATGCTCGGGAAGATATCCGCATGCCCCGCGGTGCGCTATGATCAACGGTTTTTTTTTCATATGATAACTCGTTTCCCCTCCGGACCGGTGTCCGCTAAAATAAACTGGCCAGAGCTTCCTGAATGGTACCCACGCCCGTGGCCCCCGCTCCGAAGCCGGCGGATTTCGCTTCTTCGATTTCTGCCCCGGGAAGGATCAGCCGGTCGAACCCGGACCGCTTGAACTCCTGAATGCGCCTGCCGCAGAGAGAGACAGGCCTGATCTCGCCGGAGAGCGATATCTCGCCGACAAGCCCGCACCCTCGCGGAACCGGCGTGTTCCTCAAACTTGACGCTATCGACACGGCGACGGCGAGGTCAGCGGCCGTGTCGTTGATCTGGAATCCGCCCGACACGTTAATAAAAACATCGGAGGTGTTGAGCTTCAGTCCCGCGTGCTTTTCCAGCACCGCGGTTATGAGGATCAGCCGGTTCAGGTCAAAGCCGTCGGCCATGCGCCGGGGGTTCGGGAACGAGGAGGAGGTCACCAGCGCCTGGACCTCGAACAGAATGATCCTGCTTCCCTCAACAGCGGCGGATACCGCGTTGCCGGGCGCCGACGACAGATACGGGTTCAGAAAAATCTTGTTCTTGTCAGTCACTTCCACGAGGCCGCGCTCCTCCATGCGGAAGAGGCCGATCTCGTTCACCGATCCGTACCGGTTCTTGAAGGCCCTGAGGACCCGGTATTCGCGCGAAAAATTACCCTCGAAGTAAAGTACCGTATCCACAAGGTGCTCGAGGAGTTTGGGTCCTGCAATTGAGCCTTCCTTGGTGATGTGGCCGATGAGAATGAGTACCGCGTTCAGCCGTTTTGCAGCATCTGCAAGCCTTCCGGCTGATTCGCGAACCTGGCTGACCGAGCCTTTAAGCCCGGGGATATCAGCCGAGTAGAGGGTCTGGATCGAATCGATGATGATGCACTGAGGCTTAATTGAGCCGGCAAGGCGTACGATCTCGCCCACGTCCGTTGATGTCGACAGCTGGATCGAGCCGGCCGGTGCGCCGATGCGCTCGGCGCGGAGACGTATCTGCAGGGGCGATTCCTCGCCCGAGATGTACAGAGTGCGGAAGAAGCCGGCCACCTGCAGCGCCAGCGTCGATTTACCAATACCGGGCTCGCCGCCGATCAGTATGACCGATCCGGGCACCACGCCACCGCCGCACACCAGGTTAAACTCGCCAATCCCCGTTTTAATCCGGTCCACCGCGCCGAAGGCAACGCCTGACAGGGGAATGACCTCGGCAGCGGGAGCGGAGGCCGCCTCTACCGGGGCATCCGCCTCGATGATGGTGTTCCACTCCCCGCAGGAGGGACATTTTCCCTGCCATTTTGGAGAGTCAGCCCCGCAGGCCGTGCATATGAAATACTTTTTTTGCCGGGCCATCTGTCACTTCGCGGTTCTGAAGAAAAGCTTGGACGGGTCCTGCTTGAGCTGCCTGAACAGGTCTTTTGCCGATATCGATGCGTCCCTGAGGTTGTTGTAGATGTCCTCTTCATTCAGAAGCCGCCCCAGGGTACCGCGGCCCTTCTCTATCCTGAACACTATTTTATTCAGATTCGCCGACACCTCCGACAGGTTCCTGAGCGTTATATTGATATCGTCCTTGTTCTGCTCTGAAAGGTCGGCCATGTTTTTCGAAAATTTGTTGATGTTCCCCATCATGACCTGCGACTGCATGTTCAAACTCGCGATCATCTCCTTGGTGGTGATGATCGACTGCCTGACATCATAACGGTTTTCGTCAGCAATTTTATTGAGGTTACCGACAAACTTTTTCGAGTTCTGAAAAATCTCGGCCAGGACCTGGCCGCCGCTCTCGTCCTGCATGAAGGTCTGGAACGTCATCATCATCTGGTCGAAGCTGGCCGGGTCTAAACCATATACCACGTCCCCGTCGGCAAGGAATTCTTCCACGTCGGACGATGGCGGAACGAAGACGTTGACGTATTTTTCACCGATAAGCCCGGACGTAAATATAGCGAACCGCGTGTTTTTTACCAGCGGGTATTTCTTCTCTATCCAGACGTCTACCTCTGTTTTTTCACCCGACTGCTTGATGGTGTCTACATAGCCGATCTTTATCCCCCCGGCGATCTTGACAGGGGCCCCTACCCTGAGGTCGTTCAGGAAGCTATAATACACGCGCAGGGTGTACCCCGAGCGGGATATATTTATCTTGGCCAGCATGGCGATCATGACGATGAAAACCGTAAAGCTTACGGTGATCATCAGACCCACCTTCGCCTCTTCACTTAGCTTCATGTTTCTCCTCCCGGATCGTCCCAGGTTCGGATGTCTCAGTTACACTACCCACTTTCAATATAATTTGCAACAATATTTCAGGTTACGTATTTCTCAAATTCTTAATATTTCGGTTGACAAAGACGGATTAAAAAAATATTTGATTTTAGAAATTATGGAGGCAGCCTGTGGGAAAGCAATATAATGCGAAAGAAAAGCGCCAGAGGGCAAAAAAACAAATCAAAAGAAGAAAAAAAGCGACCAAGGCGAAGATGACGAAAAAGATCTAACCGCACCCTGCGGCCGGTACTTTTTTACGATAACCGCGTCATTTTCAATTCTGTGTAAATCCTTATACATTTTCATAAACTCATTCTAGAAAGGGGGCAATTCGCCCCCTGAATATGCGGTTACGACCCTGCGAACTTCCAGGGTTTCAGGTGATCCTGTTTTCTGTAAGATACATCTTCAGAGAGCTCCGCCATGCCGGTATCCGCAACCATGACCGGTAACCGTTATTTGATGAGGGGGGTACCGGCACTCGACACTTTTTTAATGCGATGGAAATCGTTGACGATTACAAGCGCGTCGGTACCGGAGACCGACTCGGCAGTAACCCCGCACCGGTAACCGGGAGAGGAAAAATCCAGCCAGAGTGCCCTGCCGGCATCCAGCGGAACGTACAGGAGTATGTGGGTATAATAACTCTGATGCGAAACAATTCCGGGATCGGTGAGGAATTTACTGCGGGCAAAGGCGATGTATGTTCGTATCCCCAGACGCTCCAGCAGCGCCTGTGCGAGGATGGCTTTGTTCTCGGAACTCCCTCTTTTCCTGATCAGCGTCTCGTCCACCGGTACCGGCGAACCGAAGCCTCCCTGTTCCAGGGCTATATCCTCTGACATGAATTTATACACCGCGCCGACGGTTTTCTCAACGTTCTCCCCGGCGAACCTCCCGGCCTCCTCATCAAGATGTCCGTAAGCCGTGGAGAGCAACCCATTGTACCATGCGACAAAATCCTCCGGTCCCGTCATGGTCGAAAATGAGATAGCGGGCAATGCGGCCTGCTTACCGGCGGAGGAAAGCCCGGAACTTACCGGCGCGCAATCGTTCAGGGTTGCCGTATATATCCTGGTGGACCCGGCTCCAGCTTCCTTCATGCGGATGCCCTCGGGCAGCATGAAATGAAGCTGCAATTCATCAGGGACGATCACCGTGACAGATACTCGTTTAACAGGCTCATCATACTGCTGGAGATAGAACGGTCCCATCGAAAAAAAGCCGCCGCTTTCGGCCCTGGAATTCATTATATACGAGATGTGCAGTATCGAATCTTTACGCACAGGCGTTATAGTAATATACGCCCCGTCATTCCTCCGGCTCACCGAAAAGTCTTCTGCATAGGCTCCATTTCTGCCGTACACGCGCACGCGGACCGGCTGGAATTCGCCGTGTTGGGGAATCTGCATGCTCCTCCATCGGAGGGCACCGGTCTCATCGTTCACGCGTACCAGCTCCTCGTAACAGGTCCTGCTGCTTCCGTCCCTGGTTATTACAACGATTCTCCCCCGGTATAAAACGTCTGCATGGCTTTGCGGCGGTCCACTATCGTTCCGAAGCGCATCTACGACCGAACCGTCATAATAACGGGCACAAGGATTATCAATATTTCCGCCGGCGATATACCTGACGTAGTCATCAATGCCGAATTTCGACGGATCACCATCTAGCAGCTTCTGGAAATACATTGAAGGATCATCCGATTGGATAATATCAATCAGCCCGAGATAGTGATAGAGATCGGGTCTGTCCCCCGGGATAAGAGCTTTAAAAATTTCGGATCTGGCTTCATCATAATCTCCCTTTTTAACAAGAAGATCGATCAGCTCGGCGGTAAAATCATGATTGTAATTGCGGGAATTGATAATATTCAGGGCGCTCTCATATTCGCCGCGAGCCGTTTCCTCACGGATCAGCGACCGGGCCTGTTCGGGAGAAAATGAATTTTTCAGTAGATCGTTCATGACCTTCGCCCGGGCCGCTGGATTTCTTTTCGAATAAAAACAGGCCTCTTTCTCCAGAAGGAGGGGCGAATCCAGATATTCATTCCGGATAAGGCCGGCCGCGTCCCTGAACTCCCTGTCACGGTTCATGGCATCAAGGAGCCCTAAAAAAACAAGACTGGAATGGAGGTCCAAAGGTACGGCTGACAGCGCCTTTTTCCCCTCACAATAGGCATTGTTGTATTCCCCCCGTTCAATGAGGAGCTTCAACCAACTGTGCCGTGCCGGTACATATGAGGGATAGTCGGAATGTATCCATTGAAGCAAACGCCGCGCCTCTTCGTAACGGAACGTGCCTGAGCGTGCATTGTCGCCCGACAACAGCGCAGACACGAGCAGGAACGGAACATGACCGCCTTTGAATCGGTCGATCGATGTACGATACCAGTATTCCGCCTCTCTGCTTCCGAGCCCGTCGAAATATATGCCGCGGTGAAGGGAGCCCCGAGGGCCGCTTTCAGCCATGACGATCGATCCGGGATACTCCGGCTCTTCCTCGATCCCGCATTCCCCGGAAAAGGTTTTATCGTCCTCCCGTATCGGGTTGATATTCCTGTCATCGTCACTCGTGATCAACAGGCGAAGCTTATGTACGGGATTTCCCCACAGCTTGACGAGGACCGTCACACCGGCAGCACGCGTAATGCGAATCACACGCGCGCTTCGCTTGTCCTCCGGTGTGTTTTTTATCGCAGACCTTCCGTTTATAAATACTCTGTAGACAGAATCGGAATAAACGCGGATTTTGACTGTGCCCTCGGTATAAAAGGATACCCTGGCATACACGACGCCTCGGGCGGGGTAGAGGTACCTGCCGGGTTCAAGCCACCCGTCATAATTGGTAACGATCGCGTTTCTTTGAGAAATAATCGGCGAACCCCCGGTGACGATCTCGGGCTCGAACCTGTGATCGAGGTCCCCCGGTCCGAGCCGGTGAAACGGACCGAAAAGCGTCCACCTTCTCACCGACTTCAGGACATCAGTTGCCTGTTTCGCCTTTTCTCCGTCAAGCCGGTAGCGGAGCTTTTCGATCACGCAACGCAGCCGGAGCATTGCCGCCCCGGCCTTCTTCTCGCCGCTGCGATCGAGCGCTTCCCGTATTTTTTCAGCCGTTGCATCGACTGCTGCCGGCCCGAAAATATCGGCAAGCTGGAACAGGTAGGGGTAGTAGAGTACGGAAACCGGATGGGCAGGATTTTCAACGATCAGCTGCTCGAGTTTTTCATGGCAAAGCCGGTAGTTCCCTTCGGCATAGGCAAGGAGGAATTCGTCTTCCCGACGTTCGATTTCACTGCGCGTCGGGGCCGGCGCCAGTGGAACCGGGACAATAAGCACCGCCGCCAGGAGGAGGCAGACACCGGTCACGGACGCTCGGTTACGGCTTGG
>JAKJGD010000624.1 GCA_022704585.1 Spirochaetota bacterium
AAGAACCCGACGAAAAAACTTACGGGAAACGTGAACAGGGCCGACAGCACAAGCTCGGTACCGAATGAATAAAAGGTGCCAAGGGCCCGGGGGAACACGAGCTGTATCGCGGAGGCCCCATAGACGGATCCGGCCAGGAAGAGAGGCAGCAGGAGCATGGACGCGAGCGCCCTTCTCTCCAGGGAAGCCGGCAGGCCGGGAGGGTTGACCCGCGCCCCCAGGTAGATCCCCATGAACCAAGATGCGAATAGTATGCCGATCACGAGCTCGTTCCCCCGGCAAAGGGTCATGAGCTCACGGACAAGCACGACCTGCGTTATTGCCGCGGCGAATCCCATGAAACATGCTATTGCCAGGTAGCCGCGGCAACCAGCCGGTTTCACGCCCACACCCCCGGGATCCGCGTGCGGCATCGGGGACAGCAGCCGTATTTCACGCGGTTGTCAACATGGTAGAAGCCGCTCCGCTCTATGATCATGGTCCCGCATGAATGGCAGTAGGTGTTCTCCCACCGATGCCCGTCCACGTTACCGACATAGGCATACCGTATTCCCTCGTCCATGGCGATCGTCCGGCAGCGCTCCAGCGTGGCAACGGGCGTCGGCGGCAGGTTCTGAATCCGATACATGGCGTGAAAGCGGGTGAAATGCATCGGCACGTCGGCCGAGAGGTTTTTCCGGACCCACGCGGTCATCTTCCGTATCTCTGCGGGCGAGTCGTTCAGAGTCGGGATCACCAGCACCACCAGTTCCATCCATTTGCCGAGGGCCCGCAGTGAGACCAGGTTGTCCAGGACCGGCGCGAGCCGCGCGCCGCATACCGTACGGTAAAAGCCTTCGGTGAAGGCCTTGAGGTCGATCTTGATGGCGTCGAGATTCTTCGCCAGCATCCTGCCTGCGGCCGGCAGGATGTATCCGTTCGAGATGATGATAGACCGCACCCCGCGCGATCTGGCAGCCGCGGATGAGTCCAGGATGTATTCGAACTGCACGGTCGGCTCGTTGTAGGTGAAGGCAATGACCGGCGAGCGGGATTGGCGCGCGCGGGCGGTGAGATCCTCCGGGGTAATACGTTCGGCATCGAGGTCCGCCGGTTCCGCCTGTGAGAGCTGCCAGTTCTGGCAGAATTGGCATGACATGTTGCAGCCTGCCGTTGCTACAGAAAAAGCAGTGGAGCCGGGAAGAAAATGGAACATCGGCTTCTTCTCTATGGGGTCGACGTGGGATGCAGCGATTCGGGAATAGATAAGTGAGTAAAGGCTCCCCCGAATATTTTGCCGCACGCGGCAGATGCCGCGTTCGTCCTCATTGAGTTGACAGCCGTTGGGGCAGAGCATGCATTTGACCACACTGCCCTCAAGCCGCTTCCACATCTTCGCCGGCTTCACGTAATAAGCATTATCAGAGCGGCCATATCCATCGGAACAGCCGCCCGGTGCAAAGCCCCCCAGCGCCAGCATGCAGAGGGACCGGCCGCCCCGCGCCAGGAACTCTTTCCTGGCCAGGCGGCCTTCAAAACCGTATTTCATCGCCGGTCCTCGCCGAAAACCTCGGCACGGAACCGTAACATCCTGGTGTCGGCGTCCTTCCAGGCCCCGGGACGG
>JAKJGD010000625.1 GCA_022704585.1 Spirochaetota bacterium
ATCAGGCATACCATGCCGCCGATCAGGTACACGGCGCCCTCCTTTTTATTCATAACGGCCCGCACTAACACGTACATGCCGTATGCGGACCAGAACGCCAGGTTAACGTCATAGGCGTATCGGGTATAAAAATAGTACTGTGATGTCAGCACGATCACCAGGCAGCAGAAGAACAGGCCGATATACGTGCAGATCCGCACCATCACAGGGGAGTAGATGTCAGGGAACAGGTGATAGATGTAGAGACTGATCACGACCAGGGCGCCGTAATAGGTCAGGTAGCTCATCTTTTCGTTTATTTCCCAGCTTATCATTGGAAATATTTCGATGATCATCCGGTCGCCTTCAAACAGGATGCGGAGAGCAATGACCAGGTACAGGACGCCGAAGAAGAGCGACGCGCGGTCGGTTTTTCGCAGCATGAAGATGCTGATATGGTAAACCGCCATCAGCAGCAGTCCGCCGAGGAGGAAGGTGTTGAGCCAGCCGAGGTAACGCTGCGTGCTGACGGCCTGCATTTCTTTCCCCAGCTGTATCGGTGCCCACATGCCGCCCTTGGGATGGTGGAAATTTGATATCTGGAGCAGCAGCTCCAGTGTGCCGCTTTCGGGGGCAAGCATGACTATTTTCGGAAGGAATTGAGGAGTTACGTGTGATGGCCCGGTCCCCGTTGTACCGTTAGATGAGACCGGTTTGCCGTTGACCCAGAGCCGGCATGCAGTGTACATGTGCGGGATCTTCATGGAGTAGAGGGTATGACGCCTGCCGAGTCGTACCAGAAGCCTCATGGTGGCAAGCCCGTGACCCGGAAGCTTGAGGCCGGAGACGGTCCGGCCGTTCCAGAATCCCGGCATGGACATACATTCAACGGTACCCGGTAACCGGTTTGCTCTGAAATCTTCAGGAACAAGCAGGGTGTTCCAGTAGAATTCCCATTCGCCGCCGAGATCGGCCGGACCCTACGATGAAAAATCCCATGCCGAGAGGTCAATGACCCCGCCCGAGGCGGAGGGGACAGCCTGTTTCCGTTTCGCGCATCCGCACAGGAGCGCAACCGTGACCAGCGCGAGGGCGACCATGATGCATGGGTTGAGCCCGGGAGCGAAGAGATGCCCCGATCTCCGGTATCGGTTTTTGTGATGGGATTCACCCCCGTGTTCCCTCTCCGTGTAATTCATTGCGTAGCACCGTGGCGGTGTATTGTCAACCTGTATACGACTGCCGGGTGAATTTTTAAAGTTGCATCCGGTTTGCTTTTTTTCTGTTATCCATCATTCCCCGGACGGGGGGCAGGTGGGCAGTAAAAAAGCTCTTGCCAAAGAGCCCCCTCCTTCTATACCTGCACCATCCGGGGCCGCGCATGCCGCGTCACGCCCGGGCTGTATCGAATTAATAAGGACGACCATCATGAAAGTAGGCATCATGGCCCTGCCGCAGTCCGGCAGGAGGACGGTGTTCACTCTGCTCACCGGCGACGCGGCCGCGGCAGCGCGGCCCGAGGGCAAAGACGCTATCACGGGCGTGGCGCCGGTGCTGGACCCGCGCTTCGACCGGCTCGTTGCCATGTATCACCCGAAAAAGGAAACGCGGGCGCGGACCAC
>JAKJGD010000626.1 GCA_022704585.1 Spirochaetota bacterium
GGACTGGTACACCGCCTGGACAGGCAGGTATCCGGGGTGGTCGTGTTCGCGAAAACTTCCAAGGCTGCACGGCGCCTTCATGAAGAGTTTGCCGGCCGCGCTGTGACCAAGCTCTACCTGGCCCTCGTTGACAACAAACCGATCGAGCAGGGGCGATGGATCGAGCGCGAAGACCGGCTTGTGCGCAGGCGCGGGTTTTCCGAACAGGCAGATGGTTCGAGCAGAAACGTAAAAACTGCCGGCATGAGATACATGGCAGTGACATCAAACGAACGCTACACCCTTTTGATGGTGTGGCTCCTGACCGGGCGCAAGCACCAGATCCGCGCCCAGCTCGCGGCAATGGACATGCCGGTTGTCGGGGACCACACCTACGGATCACCTGAGCGCCTCCCTGAAGGGGCTATCTGCCTGCATGCCTTCTACCTTGAGTTCGAGCATCCCACGACCAAGGAGCCGCTCGGTTTGAGATCTCCGGTCCCGCAGCGCATTTCGTCCCTTCTCGCGGTGGATGACGCGTCTTTACTGAACATCATCAATGAACGGGATGCTGTTTGATCACGGGCGCGGCATGACGCCCCTATTTCTTCCCCGGCTTCAATAACAGAACGTCACCGTACTGCGCCTTCACTGCCGCAGCTCCGAAGGGAAGCGGGTGGTTCTTTCCGCTCAGCCAGTAGTCAAGCATGTCGTCATAATGCGGGCTTGACGGGTTGCCCGACTGGCCGTGGGTACCGATGAGCCGGGCCGGCTCCTTCATCCCGAAATCGACGACCAGCCTCATTGCGGGTATCTCTTCCACATCAAAATTCGTTCCCCATTCCGGCGTCGCAACGTTCACCGTATGACCGTCACCGCCGGCAGGATACGGCCCGCGGTTAAAATAGCCGTGCAGCACGGGGAGCTTTTTCGTGAAATCATGGCGCCAGTGATAGGTGTGAAGCAGGCCCCACTGCCAGTCTTTCCGTTCCCAGCCCATACGGTCCTCGCACAGGATAACGGCATCACCCAGCGCTTCCGCGATCACCTGCCACTTGGTCTCTTTTTCCGGCGTGGACACGTTGTCCCAGAAGGGCGAGTCCTCCCTGCCGAGGAGATGGTCCTGCTGTCCGGAGTAGGACATCATCGTCGTGTCCTGGAACGATTCCCATGCGATGCTCCCCTCCGGGCCAAGCTCGTCGAGGAACATCCCGCGGCCGGCCGTGTGCATGAAGGCCCCGAGCACCGCGGCCGACGCGGATTCAGGGCTCATCACCGCGTTGAACCGCTCCGGCTTGAGAAACTCAAGCGCTTCGCGCGCGTTCTCGGCGTGATCCTCGTCCAGTGCGGCGATCGCTGAAAGAATGCGCCCGGATGAGTCGCCCCTGAACAGCATGTCCTGTATCTTCTTCGCCATGAGCGAATAGCGGTCGAACTGCAGCTTCTCCATGTCGCTCACGGTTATACCCTTCATCGGTTCAAGAACCTGGCGTATCCTCTCCGCGCGCTCCGGGTTGAACCAGCTCGAGGTTATCCTGACCGGGTAGTCTCTTGGCACGGTCCGGTGGTTCGCGGTCGCGATAAACCCTTCCGCCGGGTCTTCCGAATGGGGATTGGACGT
>JAKJGD010000627.1 GCA_022704585.1 Spirochaetota bacterium
CCGCCGGTCAGCGGCCAGAGCCGGTTGGGCCGGTCGCACGCCACGATCCCCCTGCGGCAGAGCTCGGAACGCCACTCGTATTTCAGCACGACGGTGCCGGACGCGCCGCTTTCCGGCTCAAACGCCACTTCATAGGACGGGGAGTAGGTCGTCTCGCCGAACCCGGTACCGGCCTCCTCGTCCTTCGCGCACTGCTCGGACGAGCTCCTCCCGCCGGCGCCTTTTGAGCGCGATGAATATTTATCCTCCCGGGGCGTCACGGGCGTGACCGCGCGCTCCTTCTCGCGATAGGCGGCCACGGCTATGGTGCCCATGGCGGATGCGTCGGCAAAGACTTTTTCGGCGTAGGAATCGGACTGGCCGGTGAAGTAAAAGCGGTTGGTCCGGTCCATGCCCGTACGCCACCCCTCGAACTCGTTGGTAGCGTACGGCTCGATGATGTACATCCGCTCGCTGTTTTTCAGATAGGACTTCTGCCCGCTGATGATGTTCCTCCCGTCCACGGCGATGACCACGCCGACGCGGCGGTTCGTCCGGTTCGTCACCCTGATCGAATACTTCTCCCCCCGGACCGCTTCCATGTAGAAGTACGAGCCCGCGCGCCGCTCACACGCGGGATGGGCCCGGTACCGGGGATATTCCGCGCCGTTGTCGGATATGACCCGCACCTCGACCGCGTTCTGCGGCATCACGTCCGTCCGGGCAAGCGCCGGCACAGCCGAAACGAGCAATATCATGAAATAAATAGCTGCATGTTTCATAATTGCGTCTCCTTCTTTATGAATATACTTTTGGACAGGCGGGTGGATGAACCGGTTCTCAAAATATACGGGCAGTCGGCGGGGTATTGCCCGCCAACGCATAATTAAAAAAATAACGAGTGATGTTTTTACATCTTTATATTTTCCGGGACATCAAAAGGAAATCTTCAACATAAAAAAACAGTGGACAGGAGGCCTGAAATCATGAAGTAATACGGCCATGAGCGCTCAATTTGCCATGCATCATCATACCGATTCGCCCGCTTATTACGATATCATAATCGACCGCGAAAATGCCATGTCAATCTTCAGGATTGACCATTACGATATACTGGACTTTCTGGACGGCACCGAGGTAAAAGCCGAAGAAATAGACCCGGGCGGCGCCGACAGTGCAACACGTGAAATTCCAGCCGGCAGCGGAAATGGTACGGTGCGCCTTTTTGATACCGGTTCGTGCGCAATAGAGCGCTGGGTCCCGCCCGTATATGTAATCCAGGTAGCTTCACGCCAGCTCGACGGAACCCTGCATATCCTTAAAGTCGAAGAGGGCTACAGCCTGCGCTATGTCCGCAGCAGGTATAAAAAGCCCTCCCCCCGGTGAACTGAATATCCCGGGAACCAGCATTAATGTTTAACTGTTCATTAATAATTTCGGGAGAACCGCACATGAAGCTGAAAGCAATAGTAACAGGCGCGACCGGCATGGTCGGCGAGGGAGTGCTGCATGAATGCCTGCTGCGCGATGACGTGGAGGCCGTGCTGGTGATCGGCAGGAGGCCGTGCGGGGTCTCGCACCCCAAATTGAAGGAGATCATCCACAGGGATTTTCTCG
>JAKJGD010000628.1 GCA_022704585.1 Spirochaetota bacterium
CCCGCCGCTCCATCTCGACCTGAAGATTGCATGGAAGAAGAATGCCTACCTCTCCCGCGCCAACCGTGCCTTCGTGGATTTTCTCCTGGAACAGACAAAGGGGTACGGCGTAACGGGACAGACCAACGAATGAGTCGACGGCGCCTCCACAGGGTTTTAAGCCCTGTCTTCATTCGAGCCTTGACACTGAAACGGAATCTGGTATCCAATAGCGGATACTTTATTTCTACCCAAGGAGGGAATCATGAAACTGACCGCTGTTGTCGTTGCCGCCGCTGTTCTGTCGTCATCCGTAGCCATGGCCGCCATGACCAAGAGCTACCAGGTTACCGGCCCGGTGCTGGAAGTGAAGGGTGATAAAGAGAAGTGGGAGATCGCCCGCGACAAGGACACGAAGGTAACCGGCGACCTGAAGGTGGGCTCCAAGGCAACGATTTTCTACCAGATGAAGGCGACCAGTATTGAAGTAAAAGGGGCGGAAACGAAGCCTGCCGCCAAAGCACCGGAAAAAAAGAAGTAACGAATCCAACATCGGAAAGGCGTGCCCTGCGGAAACAAGTTGTACCAGCCGGGTGAGCCGGTCTCCTGAAGTCCGGAAGATTTTCCAATAACCGCATGAATCCCCTCAGGTTGAAAATACATGAGGGGATTTTTTATGCCCGAAACGGCGACACGAAAGCCTCTTCCCACCTTGACCGACAGGCCGAGGTGAAGACACATGTTACGCCCTCTCACCTGCTGCCATCCGGCGCAAGCCGCTAATATCGCGCAACGGCGGCGCGCCGAACATGCGATTGTACTCACGGTTGAACTGGGACGGGCTCTCATAACCGACCTGGAACGCCGCGGACGCCGCATCCAGACGCTCGGCCAGCATCAGGCGACGCGCCTCGTTCAGCCGCAGGGTCTTCTGGTACTGGAGCGGGCTCATGGCCGTCAGGCTGCGGAAGTGATGGTGGAAGGTCGAGGTGCTCATGTTGACCTCCGTCGCCAGGTCGTCGATGCGAAGCGGCCGGGCGAAATTTCCCTTCAGCCACTCGATGGCACGGGCGATCTGATGGCTCTGGCTCCCCGTCGCGGCTATCTGGCGAAGCCGCGCCCCCTGGTCTCCCGTCAGCAATCGGTAAACGATCTCCCGCTGGATGATCGGCGCCAGGATCGGTATGTCCTTCTCTTCATCGAGCAGGTCCACCAGGCGCTGAAAGGCAGTGAGCAGCGGCAGGGTCACCTCGCCGGTCGCCATGCCGCGGCTCGATTGCTGCGGCCGGGGCGGGGGAAGGTTGCTGTCCGTCATCAGTTGCGACATCTCTCGCTGATCGAGTTTCAGTTTGAGCCCCAAGTACGGCCTCTCCCGGCTCGCATCGAGAATCTGCACGATTGTGGGGAGATGCACGGACGTAATCAGGTAATGGCGCGCGTCGTACATATACGTGTCGTCCCCCAGCAGCACGCGCTTGGCCCCTTGCACGACCAGACAGATGCTCGGTTCATACATGCCGCTTATGGGCCCGGTCGGCTCCTCCCGCCGATACAGCGACAGGCCGGGAATGACTGTTGTAAACAACTCGCCTTTTTCGGTCCATCGGGCAATGCTC
>JAKJGD010000073.1 GCA_022704585.1 Spirochaetota bacterium
GTCGCGGAGTTTACCCCGAGCAAGTCGAGGGGCTCCTCGCAATGACATTACGAGACAGTCCCTATCTCGGCTCTTCCACGAAAGTTACGGCGCAGTCGGCCATTACCGTGACCGTAAATGTGAAATTCTCCTCCGCGAACGTGGTGTAGCGGACCCGGTAGAGCGATCCGGAATCCAGGTTCCTGAACGGCTCGGACTTGATCGAGACCAGCGTGATCTCCGTGTCCCGGTTCCAGTCGCTGTTGAAGTTCCTTCCCAGCTCAGTGTGGAGATGCGTGAGATTCCTGTTCTTGAAACGCGACATGTCCGTGACCTTTTCCACGATGAAGTACGATGTCCTCTTCTTTTTCGTGCCCATGATGTCGGCCACGTATTCGGCGGTAACGCCGACTTTCACGCTCTGAACGTCTTTCGCCAGCCTGAAGTACGCGGCAAAGGTCGTGTACCGGTCGATCCGGTCGTTGGTGCGGACGGCTTTTTCAAGAGGGACGGTCAAAACCGCCGTGTTGCGATACGACTTCTCCCTCAGGTTGGGGGTGCAGCCGGATGCGAATAGCGCCGGCAGCGCGCAGATGATCATCAGCGCGGCGGATACGGGTGCGAGGTGCGTTCGGGTCATTCTTTTCTACATATCGGCCGGGTTTCGGAGTCAAGGATTATTTCCCGCGGCGGCGGTGAATTTTTTCCGCTATCATATAAAAATCTTCTTGCATTATGTCGTCATTGCGAATTTTAGAGTAGTAAACGCCTGATTGTTTGCTTTGATACGGCTTTAAATCCCGGGCGGCAGCATTTCCGCACTACCGCGGCACTGCCACAACCCGCCCAACGAATACGCTATCTGACGGGTTTTCACTATGTTCTTACGATCCATGGAATTGTACGGGTTCAAGTCCTTTGCAGATAAGACCCAGATCAGCTTCGAGCCCGGTATTACCGTTATCATCGGCCCGAACGGCTGCGGTAAGTCCAATGTCGTCGACGCCATCAAGTGGGTTCTGGGCGAGAAGCAGGCGAAGCAACTGCGGGGCGAGAAGATGGAGGACATCATCTTCGCCGGGACCGAGAACCGCAAGCAGCTCTCGCTCTCCGAGGTGTTCGTTACCATCGACAACACCGGCAGGGTGCTCGACTTCGATTCCGACACGGTCACCGTAGGCCGCCGCATCTTCCGCGACGGCGAGTCGGAGTACCTGATCAACAAGTCCCCGGTCAGGCTCAAGGACGTGGAAAAGCTCTTCATGGATACCGGTATCGGCAAGTCCTCCTACTCTGTCATGGAGCAGGGCAAGATGGACCTGATCCTCTCGACCCGGCCGGAGGACCGGCGCTATATCTTCGAGGAGGCGGCCGGCATATCGAAATACAAGTACCAGAAAAAGGAGTCGCTTAAAAAACTGACCGAGACCAGCGACAACCTCGACCGGATCAACGACATCATCAAGGAGATAGAGCGGGAAAAAGACTTCAAGTCGAAGCAGGCCGAGACCACGAAGGTCTACCTCTCCCTCAGGAACGAGCTCTCGGACCTTGACATTAAAATCAACTGCATTCGCTACCGGGACCTGGAGAAAAAGGAGAACAAGCTCCTCGATGACATCAACCGCCATAACATGGAGCGCGAAAAGATCTCGGCGCGGGTGTCCACCACCTCGGCCGACAACGAGGTCGATGAGAAGCGGAAGAACGACCTCCAGCACCAGCTCTTCGAGCTGGAAAAGCGGCTCCACGCCTACAAGATCCGCGTGGAGGACATCGACGCCAAGACCGAGAAGAACAGGGGCCGCATAACCGAAGAGCAGGGGCTCCGGACGGGCGTCGAGGCGAAGATCCTGGAGCGGACGAAGAACCTGGAGCGGCTCCTCGAGGAAAAGGCGAAGTCGGAGCAGTCCGGCGTCGACATCGGGCGCAGGATCGACGATGACCGGCAGAAGCTCGCGAACTTCTTCACGACGCGCAAGAGGAAGATCGACTCGATCCATAACTCGCGCGACTCGATCGAGGAAAAAAAGAAAGGCATCAAGGAAACGGAAAAGGACCTGGCCGGGCTCAGGGAGCTGCTCGAGGAGGTCATCCGGAAGCTGGTGGACGCCATCGAGAAGAGGAAGGCCGAGCTGGAGGGCTCCGAGGCGGAGCGCGTCCTGGTCAGGAACAGCATCGACGAGCGGATGGCGGCCGTGGAAGGGGGCCTCCGGGGTGCGGTGACCGCGCTGGAGGAGGGCCGGGCCACGGACGCGCTCGCGGCGCTGCGGGCCGTGGACATGTCCGGGCTCAGGCGGGACATCGAGAAATTCGAGAGCTACGAGGACGGGTTCCGCTCGATCCTCTTTGACAAGACCGGCATACACGCGGAAAAGGAGGGCCTGGACCGGCGGATACAGGGAAAGATCGACGACATCGACCGGCTCAGGAACGAGATCGCGTCCCTGGAGACCCACATCCAGCACGAGCAGGCGGAGCTCGAGGACGTCAACCAGATGATCACCCGGGTGGAAAAGGACCTCTCCCGCAACGAAACCGAGCGGGACTGGATAGAGAAGCACCTGCAATCGCTGGGCGCGCAGATCACCGACTTCCGTAAGCAGATCGAAGGCTACCGCGAGGAGATCGCCCGGACCGAGAAAAAGATCGAGGAGCTCGACCGCGAGATACGGGAATGGGACCAGCGCCTGATCGAGTTCAACGAGAAGAGCGAAGCCCTGATGAAGGAGATCACCGGGCTCACCGAGAAACGGGCGGGGATCGAGAACGCGATCCACGACCGCAAGAACGTGGCACGAAAGGACGAGGAAGAGCTCAAGCGCATCGTCGAGAAGATAACCAGCCTCGAAAAGTCTCAGGTCGAGATCTCGTTCAGGAAGAACAGCATCGAGGAGCACCTCTGGATCGAATACGAGAAAAAGATAAAGGAAATCGGCGAGATCAAGGTGCGCGACGGCCTGCTCGAAGAGATGACGGCGCAGAGCCAGGACATCAAGCACCGGATCCAGGAACTCGGCCCCATCAACAACCTGGCCATAGAGGAATACAAGAATTTAAAGAAGCGGTTCGAATACTACATCAAGCAGAAAAAGGATATCGAGAAGGCCCGCGATGACATCTACACGGTCATAGAGGATATCAACCGGACCTCGATCGAGATGTTCCTGGACACGTTTAAAAGCATCCAGAAGAACTTTTCAGAGATATTCCGCCAGCTGTTCGAGGGCGGCGACGCGGCCATCGAGCTGAACGAGCCGGAAAACGTGCTGGAGAGCGGGATAGAAGTCATGATCCGCCCCCCGGGCAAGAAGCTCAAGAACATCAACCTGCTCTCCGGCGGCGAGAGGGCAATGACCGCCATAGCGCTTCTTTTTGCGACCTACATGGTGAAGCCGTCTCCCTTCTGCTTCCTGGACGAGATCGACGCTCCCCTGGACGAGCAGAACGTGGGGAGGTTCGTGCGCCTCATGCGCGAATTCTCGCGCAGATCGCAGTTCATAATCGTCACCCATAACAAGAAGACCATGAGCATCGGGGAGACGCTCTATGGCGTGACCATGGAAGAGCCGGGTATTTCCAAGCTTATCTCGGTCAAAATGGATAAAATCGAAGGGACTGACTAGCAAACGAGGGTGTTTTGATATGTCATCCCCGCGGAAGCGGGGATCCATTTACAAGATGCATTATTGGGAAATTCATGATTGTGGCATGATAATTAAAAGTGCCGGCCTCTGGATTCCCGCCTACGCGGGAATGACAGCTAACTTGAGCTTGGCTCAGCTTGTTTAACTGAAAAAAACTTGACATTTTATATATTAATTTATATTATAAATTTATTATTGGTGTTTATCTAATTAATCGTATATAAGGACCGCCCGGCGATAAATCGCCACCAGTAACACAAAGGAAGGTGTAAAATGAAAGTATCAATTGACGGCATTCTCGGCACCGCGCGAAAAATAAACAGCCAGAAGGAACTGGAAGAAGGCAATCAGAACAAGAAAAAGGCCGATGTTAAAATGGATTCTGTTTCCATCGGAAGCAGGATCAACACGCGCCTCGATGCCATGGAGACCGAATTCCGCGAGATCCAGTCATCGCTTACGAAGAACCAGATCATCAGGGACGGCATCGAACAGCTCTGGGCCGACTTCAAAAAAGGCGGGCAGGAGCAGCAGAATATTTTGAAGAATGTCACGTTCGAGGGAACGCCGGTCCTGAAAGGCTTCATGGCAGAGAACGTTACCGAGCAGGCCCTGAACGAAAAGCGCGATACCAATACGAACATGATCAACGAGGACATCGGCCGGCTCAAGAAGCTCCAGGTAGAGCTGGACAATATCATGGCATCGGACCTCGTGGGCCGCGACCGGCTCTCGGGCATCATGTCGAACGTCGACTCGATCTTCAGCCGCTCGGAGATCACTAACATAGACAGCATATCGAACCTCAGGCCTGACGCGGTCATGAGGCTGATCAAATAGGACCTTCCGGTCCTTTTCCTCGCCAGGTGCCGGCGGCAGGCCCACATGGGAACGCGGAAGTATCATCGTATCAGCCTCACGTGCATGGCTGCCTGTCTGCTGGCTGCGGCATTCTGCATTCCCGTACAATCCGGCAATAACGACTATATTCTCGTAATCAATCCCGGCTCACCTTCGTCCGAAAAGTTAATGAAGCGGTGGCTGGCGCCCTTCACGCGGCGCGAGCTGGCTGACTGGGGTGCGGGCAGGCGCAGTCTACTGGAAGACGACCAGGGGCCCGTTGTGGACAATGTCGCGGCATACGTGTCGGAGAACGGGTCAACGGTTTCGATCGGCGGGCTCAGGCGCGGCGTCCGCTACCGGGTATGGATCGATTTCGTGCGCTACCGGTACGGGGAGGCCGAACCCGTCTCGGCCCTGAAGATATACGCATCGGCACCCGGCACGGGCAAGCGTCTCATCGAATCCCTTGTTCCGGGAGATATCGCCGGCTGCCACCGACTCGAGATTCCCGAGGATATTACCTCGTACGGGTCCGTGGAGCTCACATTCGTCGAGCATGCCCGGCGTCCGGGCAGCTGGGGCGTATGGGATATGATCGTAACGAGAAGTCCGGGGCTTCCTTCGAGGGATGCGCTGCCCGGCGAGGAAACTATTAATCTTGATATAATCGACAGAATTGTCCAGTAAGCCAGTCTCCCGCCAGAAAAGCCCGCCAATTGCCGAAAATCATCATAAAGGGCATGCCGACATTTTTTTTAAAAAAATAATTATTTTTTTGACAAAAAAAAGGGGTAATATTTTCTGATTCACGTGTTTACACTGTAATGAAAAGTTGTTATTTTGTAACTGACAGTTTCCTGAAAAATTCCCACCGTGGATTTTTTCAGGACCGGTTTTACGAAGTGAATATGAGGCAGACAGTTACCCGGGATGGAAGAAAAGCTATCGGTGAGATAAATTTACAAGCAGGGTGGGGTTATGGGCAGCGACTACCATGAGAAAGATTACGAAGACGAAGTGTACGAAGACGATTATTACGAAGAGCATTACGAGGAAGAGGAGCTGACGGAAGACTCCGAGCGCCTCGAGGAAGAGGAGCTTGTTGAAGAGGAAGCGGTCGTTGCCGAGGAGGGCCTCGAAGAAGATGAGCCCGCCGAGCCCGGTTGGGACGACGACGAAAAGAAGGTGACTGTAAGCTACGCCTGCGAAGAGTGCGATTACCGCTGGGACGACATCATCATCAAGAAAAAGAGCGCCATCGAAGAGGAAGAGGTCGACGTCATCTGCCCCATGTGCGGTTCCATGAATGTCACGCTGATATGAGCAACCGCAGCATCGTCATCAAGGGAGCGCGAGAACACAATCTAAAGAACATTTCACTTGAGATACCGCGGGACAAGCTTGTCGTGATAACCGGCCTTTCCGGATCAGGCAAGTCCTCTCTCGCTTTCGATACGATTTACGCCGAGGGGCAGCGCCGTTACGTCGAATCGCTTTCATCATACGCGCGGCAGTTCCTCGGCCTCATGGAAAAGCCCGACGTCGATTACATTGACGGCCTCTCACCCGCCATTTCCATCGAGCAGAAAACCACGCACCGCAACCCGCGCTCGACCGTGGGCACCGTCACGGAAATTTACGATTACTTCAGGCTCCTCTACGCGCGGATCGGCGTGCCCCACTGTCATAACTGCGGGAGGAAGATCTCCTCGCAGTCGCTCGACCAGATCGTCGAACAGCTCATGACGTACCCGCAGGGGACGAAGCTCCAGGTGCTCGCGCCGCTGGTGCGCGGGAGGAAGGGCGAGCACGCCGACAAGTTCGGCCAGGCGCGCGCGAAGGGTTTTGTCCGGGTGCGGGTGGACGGGCAGGTCCGCGAGCTCGAGGAGGAGATAACCCTCGACAAGAACAAAAAGCACACGGTGGAGATCATCGTGGACCGCCTGGTCGTAAAGGACGGCGTCCGGCCGCGCATCGCCGAATCGGTGGAGACGTCGATGGACATGGGCGAGGGACTGGTGACGGTCCTGGTGGAGGAAAAGGGCGCCGGCAAACCCGAGGAGCGCCTCTTCTCGTCGAAGCTCTCCTGCACGGAGTGCGGCATCTCCATCCCCGAGCTTTCGCCCCGCATGTTCTCCTTCAACAGCCCCTACGGCGCGTGCCCGGCCTGCGACGGTCTTGGATTCATCATGCAGTTCGACCCGGACCGGATCGTTTCCGATCCGGACAAATCGCTCTACGACGGTGTGTTGGAAGTGTGGGGGAAGACCACCAGCTACTGGTACCTGGAGCAGATAAAAAACCTGGAAAAAAACTTCAACTTTGACGCCCACACGCCCTGGAAAAAGCTCCCGAAAAAGATACGCGACATCATCCTGTACGGCTCCGAGGGAAAGAAGATCGATTACACGGTCAAGCGGGAGAACGCGGAATACCGCTTCGCGCGCTCGTTCGAAGGTGTGATCCCCAACCTGCACCGCCGCTACATGGAGACAAAGTCCGAGGACATGCGCATCTGGATGGAGGGCTACATGTCCAATATCGTGTGCGACGCGTGCGGCGGCAGGCGGCTCAAGCCCGAGAGCCTGGCGGTTAAGGTCGCCGGATACACCATAGACGCGATCACCGCGCGCTCCATCGGCGCCGCCCACGAGCTGTTCCAGAGCATCAGCCTTGATGAGACCGAGAAGAAGATCGCCGAGCGGATCATCAAGGAGATCCGGGTGCGGCTCAAGTTCCTGACCGACGTGGGCATCGATTACGTCACCCTTGACCGCGCGGCAGGGACCCTCTCGGGCGGCGAGTCGCAGCGGATCAGGCTGGCGACGCAGATCGGCTCGAGCCTGACGGGCGTGCTCTACGTGCTGGACGAGCCGAGCATCGGGCTGCACCAGCGCGACAACCGGAAGTTCCTGGCGACGCTGAAGCGTCTCCGCGACCTTGGAAACACCGTCATCGTGGTGGAGCATGACGAGGACACGATCCGGGAGGCGGACTACGTGGTGGACCTGGGGCCCGGCGCCGGCCTTCACGGCGGCTACGTCGTGTCGCTGGGCGTACCGGAGGAGATTGAAAAGGACCCGAAGTCGCTGACCGGACGCTACCTGGCAGGGGAGCGGTTTATCCCGGTCCCGGCGGGCCGCCGGGAGCCGAACGGTTTTCTCGAGATCCGGGGCGCCCGGGAGAACAACCTGAAGGAGCTCAACGCGCGGTTCCCGCTCGGCGTGTTCTGCGCGGTGACAGGCGTGTCCGGCTCGGGCAAGTCGACGCTGGTGATAGATATCCTGTACAAGGCGCTCGCGTCGCTGGTAATGAAATCGAAAGAGTATCCCGGCTCGTTCGACAAGATCGTCGGCCTTGACCGGATCGACAAGGTGATAGACATAGACCAGTCCCCCATCGGCAGGACGCCCCGCTCGAACCCGGCGACCTATACCGGGCTCTTCACCCCGATCCG
>JAKJGD010000629.1 GCA_022704585.1 Spirochaetota bacterium
GCGTACGTCCATTTTTGCTTTATCCCTCAATATGCGCATGGATACGGTATCTCCGACGAAACGGTTTATCTGTATGAGCCCGTAATAATAGAGCTTTCCGTAGGGGCTATCGTACATCCCGGTGTCGTCCATGGTTGTGCGGTCAACCGAGAGTATAATGTCGTTCCTTTTCAGCACCTCGCTTCCGCTCGAACCCGGCGGCACGTCAGTGACAAGCACGCCGGTATCGTCAGCTCCCATGCCATAGTATTCGCGCAGCGAGGTGTCGCTCTGCAGGTCGGCGGTGTCCACCCAGAAAAACGGGATTCCCCCGTATGTTCCGTCGCCCATATCTTTAAGAAGTCGGTGCACGGCTTCAATGCTGATTGCGTACAGTGTTTTTGTTTCATTGCTCAGTCCCGTCGTAATGCCGCACAGCATCCCGTCGATGAAAACGGGCTCTCCGTTGCCGCCGTCGTTCATGCTTGTCGAGAACTGGTGCATGAGCACGGCACAGGTCGGCTCGTAGAAACGTATTGAAGATTTTGTCAGGCCGGCATTGTATTCCTTGAAGCTGCTCAGGGAATCCCACTTGTACACCTTCCCCTCGCGCCCGGGCATCTTCCACGCCGGAGCCAGAGCTGCCGGTTTTAATCCCTTGAAAAAGCTTTCATCTTCGGGCGCGATGATCGCCAGGCCGGAGTGATAATCGTTGATGACGACCCTGGCCGGATATTTTTTGCTTTCTCCGTTCTTCATGACCTCAATAACAACGTGGTCCGTTAATGAATACGCCGAGGTCAGGATCCTGTTGCCGGCGATCACGCATCCTGTTACCATCGACCTCGCGATATTGCCCCGCTGCCAGGGCGAGGCGTAGTCCTGCTTCTGGGCAGTGACGATGATGTTCACCACGCGGTCTTCCATCCCGGCGTAGGCGCCGGACGATAAAAACGCCGTTACGACCAGTAAAAACGCTGCGAGAATAATGGCTCTCATACTGTACCTGGACCTTGTCTATTTAAGACGCTTGAGCGACGGTATATTGTACTTTTGCTTGATCCTGGCGTTTGCCGTATCGGTATCGGACGCCCGGAGTACCAGCGGAAAGCTGGAACCGTCAAAATGGATCACGTGAAAACCGCCTTTCGGTTTTTTAAAAGCCTCCGGAACGTCCGCGAGGCTCCGTATCTTCATGTCATTGATCGAGTCGATGACCCTGTCATGCACGTCAGAGAGGTAGGTGTTCGTTTCATCGGGAAGGACCCTGTTGAGTACAACGAATTCCTGCCGCTCCGGGAAGAGGTTATCGCTCATGTAATACGAATAATAGTAGAGAAGCCGCCTGTCTGCCGTGAGCCACCACTTGTCCCAGGTCATGAGATATTCCTTCGACAGGGTCTGGAACACAAGCCCGCCGAATATGCAGTAGCGCGGAAGCGTCTCAAATTCGTTAAACCAGGATATTCTCGAGGGATAAGGCCGGAGCCTGTAAGATACGCGCACCGGTTTCTTTTTCCTGAGCACGTTGATGGAGACATCTTCCCCGATCTGCTTGTTGTCTATGATATACGAATAAAATATCCGGCCCTGCATGAACGCGATCGTG
>JAKJGD010000630.1 GCA_022704585.1 Spirochaetota bacterium
GAGGCACAGCCGGTCAGGTTGTCGATCTTCTCCACCGCCGCAAGGGAGCCGTTGTACACGCTGACCTTCCACTTCCCCTCCCCGGCAATATCGTACCCGAACGAGCCGGTCACTCCAGTCGCGCCCTCGGGCCTGAAGCGGTCCTTCATGGTATTGAATATATCTTCCACTTTTATTCCCCAGTATTCAGCCATTGCATTCCTCCTACCAGTTAAGTTCCTTTTCGAGCATCATGAGGACCGTCCACAGCGTGCCGCCGAACCCGGACGCCAGGGCGTGCCGCACGGGCTTCGGTATCTGGTGTGCGCCGGCGTCTCCCCGGATCTGGAGCGCCGCTTCGGCGACGCGGACCAGGGCCGTCGCGCCGATCGGATTGGAAGCGATAACGCCACCCGACGGATTGACGGGAATTTTCCCGCCGATCATGATCTCCTTGTCCTCGACGAGCTTGATGTGTTCGTCTCCCTTGAGCTGGAAAAAATCCCGCAGCCAGTCGACCGCCCACCAGGACGCCGGGTCGTACATCTCGAATACGTCGAAATAGTCGGTCGGGTTCGTGATGCCGTTCCGCTTGTACAGGTTTTCCGCCGCAAAGCGATGCGTCTGCATCACCGGGTATGCGTCGTCGTAGCCGAAGATCTGGAATATTTCCTCCCGATGCACCGTAATATGGTCACGGATCCACACCGGTTTCTTTGATAGCTCTTTCGCTTTCTTCTCGCATGCGAATATCACGCAGCAGGCCCCGTCAGACTGGGAGCACATCTCTATGAGCTTCAGGTCTCCGATGAGCTTGGGTGATGATTTTATCAGGTCGTCAATCTGATCGAACTCAAGCCCGAATGAGCGGTGCGCATTGGGGTTCAGGCCCGCATGCTTGTCCATGATGACGCGGTACATGAGCGAGGCCCGTTTAGAACGATCTTCTCCGAACTCGGTTATGAATTCGTACGCCTTCGAGCCGGTCAAGGCCCCGGTCTGCAGGTTCCGGAACCAGAGCGGGTCGGCCATGTTGGTGATGCCGCCCGTGGTGTTCCCCTCCTGCAGCTTCTCAAAGCCGATGGCCATGACGATGTCGTACATGCCCGAGGCGACAAGGTTGTCCGAAGCACAGGCGAGCGTTATGCCCACGGTGCCTCCTGTGGTGATCCGTATGCAGTCCTTTCCCTCGGCTCCAGTGCCGAGCGTGTGCCACAGGTCGGGCTGATGAATCATCTCGAAGAGCTCCATGTTGCCGTGTATCACGCACTCGATGTCCTTCATGGTCAGGCCCGCGTCTTTAAGGGCAAGGCTGACCGCCTCATGTATCATCTCGGGCTGGTTCACGTCCTCGCGGTGACTGGAGAACTTCGTCTGCCCGATGCCTATTATTGCAACATGTCTGTTTTTCTTTCTATGTGCCATGGTTCAACCTCCCTAACTCTCCATGATAACGACGGCCTGATGCTGGCCGGCGCCTCCGTACGCTGCCTGCGCGAGGGCCCGCTTTACGCCTTCTGCCTGGCGCTCGCCCGCTTCGCCCCGAAGCTGCAGGAAGCACTCGATGGCACGAGCCGCTCCCCCGAGCAGGAGCGGGTTGCCGTTCA
>JAKJGD010000074.1 GCA_022704585.1 Spirochaetota bacterium
GGCGCGAAGTGGAACTACGCCGCTCCCGCCGACGTGATGGCGGAGATCGCGAAGCTCACGCCGAATTACGCGGGCATTACCTACGACAAGCTCCAGGCTCTCGGGGGCGTGAAGTGGGGCGGGGCGCGCCTCGACGCGGACAAGCTCCCGAAAAAGCTCTCCTTCGCGGCCGTGGCCGGTAACTTCGCGGTTCCCCAGGCGAGCGAGGAATACCCGATCCTGCTGCTCGTCGGCGAGGCCCAGCACTACTGGCACCAGAATAACCTGATGAAAAAGACCAATCTCCCCCTGCGGGAATACAACGCGACGCTGCTGCTGTATCCGCAGGGTTACGTCGCCATCTCCCCGCAGAACGCCAAGGAGTTGAACGTGCGCGACCGCTTCCCGGTCAAGATCGTGTCCCCCTACGGTTCGATGGAAGCGATGGTGCAGGTCACCGACAAGGTGAAGCCGAACACGGCCTATGTGGCCTACTTCGTCGATGAAATGGTCACCAAGTTCTTCATGGAACACAAGGATGTTCTGAAGAGAGGCGAAGACGCAACAATCCCAGTCAGAATTGCGAAGGTATAACCATGTATTTGATAAAGAAAAGCCAAGTATCGGATATCGCAAAGGAACTGCAGAAGGAATACCAGGTCTACGGCCCGGTAGTGGACAAGGAAACGAAGCAGACGATGTTCGTCAAGGCGGACGATATCGCCGAGATCGATCTCGCGGCGCCCATACCCGCAGTCCCGCCGAAGCACACGGTATTCCCGCACTACGAGCGGATCATGGCGTACAACTATGACCCCCAGTCGAAGAAGGTGGACATCAATCCGGACTTCGACGACAAGCCGAAGGCGCTGTTCGGGCTTCGTTCCTGCGACCTGACCGGCGTCATCTGCCTGGACCGCTTTTACCTGGGCCAGGAGTTCGTCGACGAGGTTTACAAGAACCACCGGAAGAAGATGTTCATCGTCACCAACACCTGCAACGTTCCCTTCAAGCAGTGCTTCTGCGTGTGCACGGACAGCGGTCCCAGCGCCCGCGAAGGGTACGACCTGAACCTTACTGACCTCGGCGACCAGTACCTGGTCGAAGCCGGCAGCGACAAGGGCAAGGCCCTTGCCGAGAAACTGGGCCTGGCCAAGGCCGATGACTCCTACAAAAAGAAGAAAGAAGAGATTGTCGATGAATCAATCTTGAAGTTTGACTCGATCGCCAAGGACAACAAGGCGTGGGTCTCCCGGGTCGTGAACAGGGTCACTACGGGACTCATCGAGGAGAAAACATGGGAATACATCGGGAACCAGTGCATCGAATGCGGCGCCTGCTCCTTTGTATGCCCCAGCTGCTCCTGCTTCAATATCGTTGATTCCTGCACCTCTGCCACGGCGGCGGACCGGATCCGGACCTGGGATTCCTGCTCCTACGAGGGATACACCAGGATGGCCGGCGGCCACAATCCGCGGAAACCGGTTGAGGACCGGCGGAGCAAGCGGTTTTTCTGCAAGCTTTCATATTCGCAATCCAAGAAATATCTGCGGCCGGGCTGTGTCGGCTGCGGGCGCTGCCAGTGGGTGTGCCCCGGCGACATCGGTCTGCCCAATGTCGTCACGTATATAAGAAGAGAGATCCAAAAATAGGTGGGTGACATGAGCGAAATTAATAACTTAACAATACCGGAAATCGCAACGATCGAGGAAATTAAAGACGAGATCGTCGAGGTAAAGACTTTTTATCTTAAGTTCGATGCCCGTCCGAACGGCGAGCCTCCCGCAATCAAATCGGGCCAGTTCGTCATGTGCACCGTGTTCGGAGCTGGTGAATTCGCAGTATCGCTTCCCCCCAGCCCGCAGAAGGACCGGTTCCACCTCACGGTGCGGCGGGTCGGCAAGGTGACCAACGCCCTGCACGAGCTGAAGGTCGGGGACAAGGTCGGGATCCGCGGGCCGTTCGGCAACGGGTTCCCGTTCGAGGAGATCAAGGGAAAGAACATCATATATGTGGCCGGCGGTATCGGACTGATACCCCTGCGCTCCTCGATCATGCACGTGATGCAGAACAAGGATAAATTCGGCCGCATACTCCTGTTCCTCGGCGCGCGCACTCCCAAGGAGCTTATGTACGAGTACAACCTGAAGGAATGGAAGACCGCTCCCGGGTTCGAGACGCATATTACCATTGACAACCCCGTTCCCGGATGGGACGGCGAGGTCGGGTTCGTGCATACGATGTTGAAGAAGAAAAACATACCGGTCAAGGACACGGTCGCTTTCGTATGCGGACCTCCGATGATGTTCAATGCCGTCATCAAGGAGCTTACCGAACTCGGCATCGGAGAGGAAAACATTATCTCCACGCTCGAGCGGCACATGAAGTGCGGTATCGGGAAATGCCAGCACTGCGCCATCGGCCGGACTCTCGTCTGCACCGACGGACCGGTGTACACGTTCCGCCAGATCAAGACGCTGGGTGAGCAGATATAATGGAATTCATTACCGCCATAGAGCGGCTCGCCCGCGAAAAGACCTGCTTCGTCGGCATGGGGAATTACTTCAAGCGTGACGACGCCGTGGGCCTTTATATCGTGGACGCGATCAGGGAACGCCTCGGGGCGGGCCCGGTCACCGCGATGAACGTCGAGGACGTCATCGAGAACTACGTGTTCAGCATCGCCCAGGGTGACGCCGATAACGTGGTCATCGTCGATGCTGTTCAGGCGGGCGGGGAGGAAGGCTCGGTGATTTTTGCGGGCCTGGATGAATTCAACGAGATGAACGGAAACTACTCGACGCACAAGCTGGCGCTCTTCCTCTCGGGGAAGGTGCTTGCGGAACACGATAAGAAGACATGGCTCCTGGGCGTCGAAGTGCGCGACATCGATTTCGGCGAGGGCCTGTCGGACAAAGTGAAACAAAGCGCTGATTCATTACGCGATATATTATTATCTTACATTAACTGTGATCAAAAGGAGCTCGTTTATGAACATTGATCTCTACGACAGCCTGAAAATAGCTATGGCGATTATGCTGGCCTCCGCCGTCATTTCGCCGATACTGTCGGGCAAGAGGAAGCTGGCGGGCTGGGTGAACTTCATCCTCGTGTCCGCCGCCGCGGCATTGCTCTTGAATATAAGTTTTATAACCATCTTCCAGGACGGCGGCCTGAAGACGGCCCTTGTCCCCTTCGGACCGGTGAGCTTCTACATCCTGCTAGACAGCTTCGCGGGATTCTTCATCGGGATCATAGCCTTCATGTCGATCATGAGCGCGTTCTACTCGATCCAGTACATGGAGCACTATCCCGAGTACAAGCTCTGGAGCTACTACCTCTGCTTCCCGTTGTTCATCCTGGGGATGATCGGTATCGTCACCGTTGACGATCTCTCGACCGGGTTCACCGCGGCATGGCAGATCATGACGATCGCATCCTACTTCCTGATCCGGTTTGAATACCGCGAGAAAGGGAACGTCTGGAACGCGAACAAGTACCTGATACTGATGGAAATCGCCTGGTTGCTGATCCTGGCCGGCACCTTCTTTATTGACGGCATTGCCTTCGGCGACCCGATGCATACGATAGCAGAAAAGCTCGGCGGCACCAAGGGCGTGGCCCTCCTGGCCGTATACGGGCTGATACTGCTCGGCTTCGGCTTCAAGGCCGGTATGTTCCCCTTCGGCCAGCTCTGGCTGCCCGATGCGCACTCCATCGCGCCGTCTCCCATCAGCGCGCTCCTGTCGGGCGTCATGATCAAGACCGGCGTCTACGGCATCATCAGGACCTTCTTCTGGATGGTCCCGGCCGAGGGATATAACGGCATGCTCTGGGGCATCGTGATCGCGTCCTTCGGCGTTGTGACCCTTTTCATCGGTACAACGCAGGCGCTGAAGCAGCACGACGCCAAGCGGCTTCACGCATATCACTCGATCGGCCAGATGGGCTACATCATCCTGGGGATCGGCTCCGCCCTGGTCATGTTCAACAGCGGAAGCGAGGTCGTGAAGCTACTCTCGGTCGTGGCCATCGTCGGCGCGCTCTACCATACCCTGAACCATACCGTGTTCAAGGGACTGCTCTTCCTTTCCACCGGGAGCGTGCTCTACGCGACCGGCACCAAGGACCTGAACAAGCTGGGCGGCCTCATGAAGATCATGCCGGTCACCGCGGCCGTCGCCGGTATCGCGTCGCTCTCAATTGCGGGTATGCCCGCCTTCAGCGGCTTTGCAAGCAAGTGGACGATCATCTCGGCCGACATCCTGGCAGGGAACCAGATCATGTTCCTGGTAATCTTCGGCATCGTGGCCCTGTTTACCAGCGCAGTGACACTGGCCTCCTACGTAAAGTTCTTCGGCATGGCCTTCGCCTCCTCGGGGGTCGAGTGGACTGTTAACAAGCAGGTCAAGGAAGTTCCCGCGACCATGCTGCTCCCGAAGATCATACTCGCGATACTCTGTCTGGTGCAGGGGCTCCTTCCCTTCCTGTATTACCAGGTATTCATTAACATATTCAAGGGCTCGGAAGGCTCGATCATCAGCTCGTACATAGCGGGCATCACGCTCGACGATCACTTCGTCAACTCGGTCATGGGTGTATCCGTCTCCGTTCCCGGCATGGGCGACGTCGTATCTTCGGTCGCGGTCCCGGTCGTAGTTTTGATAATCATGCTTGCGGCGATGATATTCGCCTGGCTGCTGCGGAAATCGGGAGGCTCCGAAGAGAAAGTGGCGCCTACCTGGCTGTGCGGCTATCAGGATCTAAATAACAAGAACAGGTACACGGCGCACAACATGTACTCCGCTTTCAAGAAAGCGCTCTGGTGGACCGGCGGAAACGTCAAAAAATAAGGGAAGAGACAAGAGGTAAAACATGCTTACTATCGAAGAAGTAAAAAGCCAATTAAAGAATAAATATCAGAGTGCCATTAAAAACACCGAAGAAACATACGGCACCCGGCTGTTCGTTGACATCGACAAGAGCAAGGTCCGCGATATCTCGAACGAGATCATCAAGATGGGCGGCCGCTACCTTGTCAGCGTCGGCTATGACAATATAGCCCGCGAAAAGTCCCTCGGCCTGATCCACAACTTCAGCCTGGACCGGGACAACATCTTCGTCAGCATCCGCACGGCGGCGCCGGTGGACAGCCCGGTATTCGATTCCATTACGCCGGACATACCCAACGCGGGATGGTCCGAGCGCGAATACATGGACCTGCTGGGCATGAAGTTCACGGACCACCCGAAGCCGAAGAAGCTGATCCTGGCCGACGACTGGCCCGAAGGCGTGTATCCGCTCCGAAAGGACGTGCCGTACAACCTGATGCCTCCGGCGGCGGAAAATGTCGCCTACCAGCTCGACGAGGCGCCCGAGGGATGCACCACCATACCGGTGGGACCGTTCCACCCGACGCTCCACGAGCCGGCTCACTTCGCGGTCTTCGTCGACGGCGAGACCATCAAGGGCTGCGACTATCGCGGCTTCATGGTGCACCGCGGTCTTGAGAAGCTCTGCCAGACCCAGCTCACCTACGGCGAGGTCCCCTACATCGCAGAGCGGATCTGCGGGATCTGCGGCTCCGTGCACGCGGCATCCTATTCGCAGGCGCTGGAGATGGCTGCGGGCCACAAGATTTCGCGCCGCGCCGAGTATATCCGCACCATCATGCTGGAGATCGAGCGGGTCCACTCCCACCTCCTCTGGCTCGGTATCGCCGGTCACCTTATCGGCTTTGACACCGTGTTCATGCAGGCATGGCGGGTGCGTGAGAGCATCATGTGGTTCGGCGAGAAGCTGACCGGCAACCGGAAAACCTACGGCATGATCATTCCCGGCGGCGTTCACCGCGACATATCCCCGGAGCTGGCTGATGAGCTTCTGGGAATACTCAAGACGATCGAGAAAGAACTGGTTACCATACATAAGGCCATCGTCGGCGACGGCTCGATACATCGTCGTACAAAGGGCGTGGGACACATCACGACCGAGGAGACCAAGCTCTGGAGCCTGGTCGGTCCGGTGGCCCGGGCGCGGAACGTCGACATCGACGTCCGCCGCGACCATCCATATGCGGCATACGACGAGATGCAGTTCGACGTGCCGGTGGTCGACTCCAACGACGTATGGGGCACCGTGGTCGTCCGGATCCTCGAGACCTTCGAGGCGATCAAGATCATCCGCCAGGCGATCGAGAAGATGCCTGCCGGCCCGATCATGACCGAATTTCCACAGGACGTGACGCCCTTCAAACATGCGATAACAGCCGTCGAAGCGCCGCGGGGCGAGGTGGTTCACTATCTCATCACCGGCGAGGAGAACAGGCCGGAGCGGTGGCGCGTCCGCGCCCCCACGTACCCCAACCTGCAGGGCATACCCGCGATGTTGCTGAACGATCAGTTCGCCGATCTGCCGATCATCATCGGGAGTATCGACCCCTGCTTCTCCTGCACGGACAGGGTCGTCAAGGTTGATGTCAGGTCCGGCGCCGTGAGCCATCTCTCGGCCGGCGATCTTGAAAAGATATCTCGAGCTAAAAAAACGGCGGGAAGGTAAGAACATGGACATTCTGTACATTGCGGTAAATATACTGGTCTTTCTTGCTCTGGCTCCCTTCTTCGAGGGCGTTGTCAGGAGAATAACGGCACGTGTGGTGCAGTCCCGGCAGGGTCCGCCCCTCATCCAGCCCTATCTGGACATATTGAAGCTGCTGGGTAAACAGAACCTGGGCCCGGGGAACTTCGCATTCAAGCTGGCCCCGTTGGTCGCGTTCGCATCGATCCTCAGCGTGATCGTGTTCGTTCCGCTGGGCTACAAGGCGAACTACCTGACCCGGTACGCTGACGTGATAACGATCATCTACCTGCTCACGCTGGGCGGCGTTGCCGTTCTGCTGGGGGCGCTCTCCAGCAGGAACTCCTACGCGCTGATCGGGTCCAGCCGCGAGATGATAACCATGATCATGGTCGAGCCGGTCCTGGCAATGACCCTGATCCTGGGCGCGGTCAAGATAAAGAGCCTTGGGATCGTTCCGTCGATCTCGAACGTGATAGGCGGCGGTTACGGCGCATCGGTCATAATCATGCTGGTTGTCTACCTGCTGGCCCTGATGGCCTTCGTCGGACGCCAGCCTTTTGATATAGCCGAGGCCGAGGTCGAGATCCTGGAGGGCCCTTTTATCGAGTTCAGCGGTCCCAATCTCGCGCTGTTCAAATATTACATGCTACTGAAGCAGATGTTCTACGCCACGCTTTTCGTGATCGTATTCATCCCCCCCATCACCACCGGTTTCTACGGCGTTGATGTCCTGATCCAGCTGGCGTTTGTTTTCCTGGTCTATGTCCTGATTGCGGTGATCGGATCGACCCACCCGCGGCTCCGCATCGACCAGGCGCAGAAGTTTTATGCGTTATTAGTAGTCGCTTCCCTGGTGGCAGTGGGACTGTCTGTATACGGGATATAATCTTAATTTAGGAGAACTACTGTGTGGCTTACGAGTAAATTAAAACAAGTTCTAATGGTATTAAAGCCTGGCGTCGTAACCCTGAAGTATCCGTTCGAGCCGCACCCGGTAGCGAAGGATTTCAGGGGACAGCCGTCATGGGATCATCATAAATGCATCGGCTGCGGCGGCTGTGCCGCCCATTGCCCGGCGAGGACGATCTACATCCGCGACGTCTGTCAGGACCTGCGCGTGATGCTCTATGACGGAGCCCACTGCATGTACTGCGGCCGTTGCGCCGATGTCTGTCCGGAGAATGCAATCACCATGTCCGAAAACTTCGAGCTGGCGACGAACGACCGGAACGACATCACCGTCAACATGGAGCTTTTCATGCTGACATGCCAGCGCTGCGGCAGATGTTATAACATGGAGACGACAAACATGATCGATAAAATGGGG
>JAKJGD010000075.1 GCA_022704585.1 Spirochaetota bacterium
TCCTGTACCTTGACATCCTTCACGGTAAAGTCGCGCCCGCCGAGCTCCGCGAGAATGGCGTCTACCTCGCTCCTGCGGCGAACCCTGATCTTTTCATTCTTGAAGGCGGCGAGCTGCGCCCTGAACTTTTTGCTGCCGTGCTGGAGGTCGGCGTCCAGCGTCCAGTACTCCTCCGGGTTAAAATTATCAATCTCGCGCTCGCGGTCGCAGATAACCTTGAGGGAAACTGACTGAACCCTGCCGGCCGAGAGGCCTTTCTTGACTTTCTTCCAGAGAATGGGGCTTATATAGTAGCCGACGATCCTGTCAAGGATCCGGCGCGCCTGCTGCGCATTGACCAGGTCCAGGTTGATCTCGCGGGGATGCGAGACGGCCTCTTTCACGGCGTGCTCGGTGATCTCGTTGAACTCGATACGCTTGATGTCGGCGTTGCGATCGGCAAGGGCGTTCGAGAGATGCCATGATATCGCCTCTCCCTCGCGGTCCGGGTCAGTCGCCAGAAGAACGCGCGACACGTTCGAGGCCTGTTTCTTGAGCTCGTTCAGGATCTTCGCCTTACCGCGAATCGTGATATATTCCGGTTTGAAATTGTTTTCGACGTCTATCGCAAGCCGGGACTTGGGGAGGTCGATGATATGGCCGACCGAGGACAGGATGATATAATCGCTCCCGAGGTACTTGTTGATAGTTTTCGCTTTCGACGGCGACTCAACGATCACAAGAGTGCCTGCCTTACTGCTGTTCTTTTTGCCCATCATTCATCCCCATCATGGGTCCCGCGTCCGGCGACAGGACCCGCTGTTTCATATCAACTGGAAATATATACCTTTATTTGTCAAATAATTCTTTTATATTCTTACCCGGGTCCCACCGCACAAGGGCATAGAGCAGAAGTCCGAGAACTGTCGTGATACACACGAAAATAAGTATCCGCTCGGACGTGTAGTACACACGCGCGTCGAAACGTCGCTCGAAACGCAGCGCGCCCAGGATCGACCGGCGGTTCCCCCCGGGATGGCAGAAGCGGCATTCGCCGCGCGCGAAAACCGGCACAATCGAGACATATCGGCCGCCATCCGTGCCCGAGACTGCGGCGGGCCGTGTCGCGTTGATGGCGGCGAGCACCTTCCGGTCAGGCCGCCCGCTTTTCTCTCCCGGCGCCGGGACGCGATAGCCGTTATAGTCATAAACCGTAATATTCATGTCGTTGGCTATTCCGACATCAGAAAGAAAAATCCAGGCGTATTCCGGCCGCGCCATTGACTTGATGCCGATGAACGAATCGGTTACAACCCTGAACCCCCGGTCCAGCTCCTTGAAATAGCCTGATTTGTAAACCGGGAATATATCACCGGCATAGGGAGGTATTGAAAATATCTGTGACAGCGATACGAGGATGAGGACGGCCAGGAGGATCGAGAATATTATTTTTACTTTCATTGACTTGTCCCTGTAAGGATTGTACCCCCGGCGCTGCTACATCCGGGATATCGTGTTCCCGTTCCTGAGAATCTTTCCCTCGAGCTCGAGCGCGACGATCGACTCGTTGATGTCGCCGGGCGCCCCGCCCGTGGCGCGTATTATCCCGTCCACGTCATACTCGCGCTCGGAAAGCAATCTGAGAATTTTTCCCGCGAGTGTTCCCGGGACCAGTCCATCCTCCGCCGCCATGGAGGCAGACCTCAAAAACGGCATCCGGGCGGAGCCTGACCGGTCGAGCTCGTCAAGGATGTCCTGCGACGAGGATACCAGTGCGGCCCCGCTCCTGATCAGCCAGTGACAGCCGGCATACTCCTCGTCGAAGGAATGCCCGGCGCATGCGAACACCTCGCGGTTTTGCTCGAGCGCGTGGCGGGCGGTGATGAGCGCGCCGCTCCGCTCCCCCGCCTTCACGACCACCGTGCCGGCGCTGAGGCCGCTGATGATACGGTTCCTCCGGGCGAACGTCCAGTTCCCCGCTATATAGATGCCGGGCGGGTATTCCGAAATGAGCGCCGAGACCGGCGAGCCATTGACCTTCGCGTACAGGTCATGGTTTGATCGCGGATAGACGATATCGATGCCGCCCGGGAGCACCCCGATTGTCGAGCCGCCCGCGTCGAGCGCGCCCAGGTGCGCCTCCCGGTCAATGCCAAGCGCCATGCCGCTGACGACCGTGAACCCCCGGGATGCGAGGTCGTGCCCGATACGCCGCGCGATCAGCGCAGACTTCGGGTCCGATTTCCGCGTACCCACGATAGCGACGGAACGCCGCACAACGGTATCGCCCACAGCGTACAAGACAAGCGGCGGCCTGGGGATCTCCCTCAGGAGCGACGGATATTCGCGGTCCCAGTACGTGAGGATCCGGGCCGGGGACTGCTCTACCCTGTCGATTATTTGTCGGGCGGCCTCGAGGGGCGTTCCCGGGTATACGGCCAGGCAGTGCACCATCGTCTCCGGATCCGAACGGCTTTCTATCATCCGGTATATCTCGCCGGGCATCCGTGCTGCAATATGGCCCCATACCCCGCTGCCTGCCGGCGACGAGACAAGCGACAGCGCAATCGCGTAGACTTTCTCGTCGTGGTCCAGTTCGGCCGGCAGATTCACCGGCAATTCGCCCGAAAATAAACGTCCCTGCATGGCGTCTAAACCGCTCCTCATCCTGTATTCACCGCCGTTCAGGATGACGAACGGGGCCGCGTAGGAATAAAAACTTTTTTCCATCATATGCATGATATATCGGTCCGACGCTCAATGTGACATAATTATATACAGTGTATAAATTTTATCAATATATATTTTCCCGGGCCATAAAAAAAAGCCGGCGTTTCCGCCGGCTTTTTATCACAATCTGTTCGGATGAGCTTACTGCTCGAGCATCCCCGTGAAGATCGGGTCTGAAGCCTTGATGACCGCGCCTTCGCCGAAAAGCAGAGCCTCTATCTTGCCGAAGAATTTCGGGAACTCCGCGCCGAGATAGAACTGGGAAGCGATCACTTTTCCTGAATAGAAAGCGGCTTCGGAGTTCTCTTTCAGCAGCTTGTCGCGATCTTCGCCCTTCTTATCGCCGACCAGCTCTTTCATTTTGGGCTGGGTGATCGTCAGGGAGGAGATATGCGCCCATGCCATGCAGAGCATGAACATCGCCTGCTGCAGCGGGGTGGCATTCATGAAGAGAAGCAGGAACTGCCCTTTTGCCATCTGGCCCTTCATCATCTCGATGACCTCGTCGAGCTTCTGGACGCCGCGCTCTACCAGCGCTACGTATTTATCGTCAACGATGCCCTTGGCTTTCTTGACGGCTTCAGCGATTCTTTTCTTGAGGATCGAGTAGTTGTACTGGTTTTCGTTCATCAGGATCTTCCGCATGGTCAGGTCCATCGACTGGATGCCGTTGGTTCCTTCGTAGATGCAGGTGATCTTCGAGTCACGCATCATCTGCTCGACCGGATATTCGGAGCAGAACCCGTATCCGCCGTATACCTGCATCGCTTCGGAAGCGACTTCAACGCTCTTGTCCGTGTTGCCGGCCTTGTTGATCGGGATCATGATTTCGGCAATCCCCATGGCCTCTTTGGCCTCTTCGCCCTCTGCAACGTGAGCGACGTTGAGTGCGTGGGTCAGGTAATAGGTGATGAAACGCATACCCTCGACATGTGACTTCATCCAGAGCAACATCCGCTTGACGTCCGGATGGTTGCTGATGGTGATGCTCTTCGCTTCGGGGTTCAGCATCTGGGTGACGTGTACGCCCTGGATCCTTCCCTTTGCGTATGCGGCAGCATGCATATAGGCCGCGCTGGCCACTGCCAGTCCCTGCATACCGACGCCCAGACGGGCCTCGTTCATCATCTGGAACATGATCTTCATCCCTTTCCGCTCTTCGCCGAGGAGGAAGCCCTTGCAGTTCCCGTTGTCGCCGAAACTCAGCGTACAGGTTGCGGAGCCCTTGATCCCCATCTTGTGCTCGATACCGGCGCAGTTGACGTCATTGTGGGCGCCGAGAGAGCCGTCTTTGTTTACCAGGAACTTGGGAACGATGAAAATCGAGATACCCTTTGTTCCGCCGGGATCGCCTTCGATCCGGGCAAGAACCGGGTGGATCATGTTCTTGTAGTAATCGTTGTCGCCGGAGGAGATGAATATCTTCTGGCCGGTGATCTTGTAGGTGCCGTCCGCCTGCTTGACCGCTTTGGTCTTCAGGGCGCCGACGTCGGAACCGGCATCAGGCTCGGTCAGACACATGGTGCCGCCCCATTCGCCGGATATCAGCTTGGGAATGTACATCTCCTTCTGCTCGGGGGTGCCGAAGGTGTGGATCATGCCCATGCAGCCGTGCGACAGGCCGGGATACATCATGATATTATAGTTTGCGGCGCTGATCATTTCGGCAACCGACATGTACATGCATGCGGGCATCCCCATGCCGCCGATTTCCGGGTCTTCCATCGCGGCGATGAAGCCGGTCTCATAATAGGCGTCCAGGGCCGGTTTATAGCATTTCGGGATCTTGACTTCTTTCGTCGCGGGAACGAAGGTACATCCTTCGCGGTCGCCGTCCTTGTAGGTGGGCCAGATCTTTTCTACTGCAAGTTTCTCGGCCAGGTCGAGAGTGCTGTCAAGAGTATCGTGGTCGAAATCGTTATAGACCGGATACTTTTTGCAGAATTTATCGAGTTCCAGCTGCTCGAAAAGAACAAAACGCACGTCTCTGGAATCTATGATAGGATTTAATGCCATATGAACCTCCGAATAGTTTGTTTTATTTTGCGAAAATCGCCCGTTTATATCTATGCAGGAGAAAAGAGAATCATGGCTGCGGGAAATCCGGAAATAAAACCCGGGGTCCACCCCATTTCCATAGATCTTTAATCTCTCTCCATTGTATCCGTGGTTATGACCTGGGTCCGAGCATACGTGCTGACAGACCGTTTTTCAAAATAAATTCTGACTCATATATGTCAACGGAATTAATGTACTTATATTAAAAAATAGCAAAAAACGGGGATATATGATATGGTTATAAAGATCCGGACACCCGGTACTTGTATCAATAAGCCCGTGTCCGCATGCATAACTTAAGCCATGCAACCTTTGCATCCGAATCTAACAATTTTTATTATATGAACAACTTTCGGGACAGAGAACACTCACCGTGAACGCAAATATTGCAGCGCAGCTTCAAGGGACGGAAAAACTCTGATAATCTCGTTAATTTTAAGCATGAATATAATGTTCAGAACTTCCTTGTTCCGGCATACTATGGCTGTTTCACTGCCATTCTTCGTGATAACATTACGCGTCTCAATAAAGAAGCCGAACACGCTGGAGTCGATGAATTCAACCGCTGTGAGATCCCACGCAACCGAAGGGAAGGAGCGCTCCTTTAACGCGGTTCGCAGGAAGTTTGCCGATTCCGAGATTTCGTAAAAATCCAGGGTATCGATCAGAACCTTTATAACGAGCAGGCCATCGCTGTCGATTAATTCATAATGATCGCTCATGAAGAAATCATGCTGTAAAGCCCGATATTTTGCAAGGATTTTATTGTGGACCCGGGGGCAGGGCCCCTTTGGAAAAACAGCCTTCAACCTTCGCCGGACACGGCTGCGGCCCCCCCGCTCAATCCGCGCCAACGGTTTTAAATTGACTTTTTTCCGATAATCCTGGTAGTGTCTTCAAGGACGATTCCACGCGGGCCAGCATCATTCCCGCAACCTTTCACTGACGATTGATATGAACAGCACAAAATACTGGATAGCGCTCGAGCAGACGCACGGGATCGGACCCGCGCACCTGATCGAATTACACGGGATCCTGAAAGAGCGGGATCTTTCACTGGTGGACCTCTGCGACCTGACCGCGGCCGAAATCAGGAACGAGCTGCACCTTCCCGATAAGATCGCGGACGCGGTGTCCGGCGTGACGCAGGCATTGCCGAAGATCGAGGACGACTACCTCAAACTGCTGGAATCCGGCATAGGGGTGGTCACCTTCTTTTCGGAGCTGTATCCGCCGCGCCTGCATGAAACGCTGGGGACCGGCATCCCGCCGATACTGTACGTCTATGGCAGTACCCGTCTGCTCAGGGAGAAAGGCATTGCCATCCTGGGAGACAAGGATGTGAGCGAGCGCGGGGAGATGATCTCGTTCGAGGCGGCCCGTATTCTTGCCCGGCACCGCATCGTCGTTGTGAGCGGGTTCGCCCGCGGCGCGGACCTGATCGCGCACCGTTCGGCTCTCGCGAACGAGGGCACTACGGTCGCCATGGTTCCCTACGGCATCTTCCACCTGACAGTGCCGGACCTGCTCAGCGACGTGATGGACCCGGGACGCATCGCTGTCGTCTCGCCCTTCTACCCGTCGCGGGAGCCCAACAAGTACAATGCCTACATCAGAAATAAATTCATATGCGCCATGTCGTGCGCGGCATTCATTGTCGAGGCCCCGTCCGAGGGCGGCATCTTCGAAGCGGCCAAGTCGGCCCGCAACCTGAACGTACCGCTCTTTACCACGGAATACGCGGAGTACCCGAAAAATGCGGGCGGGAACAGGAAAATCATGGATGAGCTGGGCGGAATACCGGTCATGGGAAAGATGGATAGCGGCATGCTGGTTCCCAACATGGACCGCATAGTCGGAACTGCCCGGTTCTGACGGTCCCCGTGCCGAAATTCGTCAGCAAATAAAATAGTGGGCATGCGAATTATGAAAAAAGCAATCATCGTATTCATGGCCGCATCGATCGCAGCGGCCGCCCTCGCCTGGTTCGTCAATTCGGCGCCGGCCGGGACGCCCGATACCACGTTCAGCGTCGGGTACGGGGAATCCACCCGCATGATCGCGCAAAACCTCCGGAACAGCAAACTGATCAGGAGCAGCAATTTCTTCGTGGCCGCATCGTACGCGCTCAGGAAGCGCTACGTCCGCGCCGGCAGGTACCGCATCCATGGAGGGACCGGCACTATCGGCATACTGAACAAGCTGACGCGCGGTGATGTGATGTCGAGAAAAATCACGATCCCGGAGGGGTTCAACCTCTACCAGATCGCCGGGCGGCTCGAGGCAGGCTCGATCTGCGACGCCGGCACCTTCACCGGGTACGCGTCTGACACCGGGTTTCTGAAGCAGATCGGCATTGACGCCCTCTCAGCCGAAGGCTACCTCTTCCCTGACACCTACGTGTTCCCCGAGGATTCGGATCCCCGCGACGTCATCGCGGTGATGTACCGGAGAATGAAGAGCGTGATCGGCGAGCGGCCGGCCTACGGACCCGGCATGAGTCTGCACGAGATACTCACCATGGCTTCCCTCGTGGAAAAGGAGGCCCGGGTGTACACGGAGCGCGAATTCATATCCTCCGTGTTCCACAACCGGCTCAGGAAAGGGATGAAGCTCGACTGCGATCCTACCGTACGCTACGCGGTGAAAAAGTTCACCGGGCCGATCACCCTGAGCGACCTGAAGAGCGACTCGCCCTATAACACGTATCGCCGCCGCGGCCTCCCCCCGACGCCTATCTGCTCGCCCGGACGAGACTCTATTCTGGCGGCCATGTATCCGGAGAAGACCGACTTCCTCTACTTCGTCGCCCGGAACGACGGATCGCACCAGTTCTCGAAAACACTGAAGGAGCACAACGAGGCGGTGCAGAAATACCAGCGGTAACGAAGTCCCTGATAGGTCCGCAAGCGCTTGCGGACCTATCAGGGGCGAAATTACATCGCCTTTCTCGCTTTCTCCGCGCTTTTTTTACACCGCGGATATTTCAGGTACGGGATCACGTCGTCGTTCTTCGATCCTCCCGTGCCGTCGTACTCGATTGTCACGATGGGTACGCCGGTGATCCGCTCGATCCTGTCCGCCATCGCCTCCGTCACCAGCGAGGGACA
>JAKJGD010000631.1 GCA_022704585.1 Spirochaetota bacterium
GTATACGCTTCTGGTTCCAGAGGCATCCCGGGGACTGAGGGGGTACGGAAAAATAATCCCGTATTTCTGTGGGCGATGCTGGAATCGAACCAGTGACCTCCTGCGTGTCGAGCAGGCGCTCTAACCAAACTGAGCTAATCGCCCGGGGTGTCCGGCCTTTATTCCTCCCCCGCACCGCTTCCCGGCCGGCCGGGCCGCGGCACCGTATTATATAGTACATATAATACATGAGAATAAAGTTATGGCTACTATTTTTTAGTAACAGGCATTGTCAACAATTTTTTTAATACGGGTCATGCGCTCCGGCGGAGAAACTCCACGACGACCGTCAACCGGCCGTCCTCGTCTATCATTCTTAAAATGCGCCCCTTCCTCATGAGGCGGAACGATAGATCGGGGTTTTCCGAAAGCAGGCGCACGCCGGTCCCCACGCCCGCTCCGGCTATATGCCTGCGGTCCTTTTCATTGATCAGGAGGGGGGCGCCTCCCTCTGATATGTCGCGCAGCTCGCACTGGAACTCGCGGTCCTTGAAGAAAAACCTTTTCACGATCAGAGTCACTAGAAAACCGGGGCGATTTCTTTTAAATCGTACGCGGGGAGATTTTCTTCTTTCAGTCATGGTGCCGGGTCCTGTCGATGTTTGGACCCTGCACCGCTGACGGATAAAATGCAAATCCTTTTTGGGATCCAGGCGAAAAAAGCGACCCTCGGGCCGTTATTCGCCCAGCTGGATGGTGCGTTCGATATTGACAGTCTCGATCCTGACGGTCTTGTGCTTGTATAATTCGATGCTGTATACGAGCGATATGATATAGTTGACGTACTGCGTGATGATGCTTCTTCGTGATTCCCTCTTCTGTACGTCAACCACCGTGTATTTCTGCTTTTCGCCGGTGTTCGAGTTGTAGTCGACAAGCAGCTTGCTGAGGTCGGCGCTTTCCGGCGTCGTGTTCGTGAAGGTCTTCACGTCCCGGACCTTCGAATCCATGCTGAACTGGTAGTACTCGAACACGATCTTGCTGATGCTCTCCCCGGACATGTAGATATAGGCCTTCCGGTAGACCATGAGGTGCTCCCGCTCGAGCTCATCGTAGTGGTAGCCGGACTTGATGGTGAAGATATACCTGTTGTCCTGATCGGGCTGGATCTTGAGGCTCTTGATCCCTGCAACGAGCCTCTTCATCAGCACGGGGATCCGGTCATCACGCGTCACCGCCTCGTCTTTTGACGCAGATGAGTCCGTTGCTTTGTTCTGCGCGAAAAGCGCGCCCTGGGCAAGGGCAAGAGAGATGATAACGGCACATAAAACGGTCTTTTTGAGCATATCACACCTTTTTACTATTATCGTTACGGGCGCTGCCTCAATATTAATAAAAATTGCGGCTATTCCATATTTTTTCCTTGTACAAAAAGCCGCGTTTTATGAAAAAAATTAGATAAAGGCGATACCGGCGCTCCATGTCAGCCGGAAACCCCATACCAGCAAACAGGAGGACCATCATGCTGAACCAGAAAACCGAAGACGGCATCATCATTGCCACCCTTGATGACGGAAAAACCAATACCATTACGGCGG
>JAKJGD010000076.1 GCA_022704585.1 Spirochaetota bacterium
TCAATATAATCTGAAGCAAGATTAATGCACATTATGCTGATGGATATCAATTAAAATCAAGAAATTAATGATATTCATCTGAATACTTTTCTTTCATGAGGACCGGGAGCAATGCATCAAGAATGCGACCAGTATAATTGACACAACCGTGCCCCATCGTTATTCTCAACCCTATCGTGCGCTGGTATAGTTACAACCGTAATGATCAATTGATTGGCCGGTGAACATATTTTACATTTTAACCTCTGTCATATTAATCCGAATTATAAAAATGCATTCATGAAAAATATTCATTCATAATTGAACCGACGATTTGATATCGCAGAAATAAATCTAGAGAATTAAATATTATTGTAATAATATTTTGCTTGATTAATTAACCAGTAAAGAGGGTAATAATGATTTCAAGGGGGTTCCAGTATATTTATCCAACATTGATTTTCTGACCAATTCAATAAAACAAGGAGGATTTCTAATGAATACGTTAACTGTTGGCGGGATTTTGACAAATAGTTTCCAGCGCGGCATGAAGAATTTAATACCTGTTTTAGTGAATACCATATTATGGATTCTGACAATCTGGATTCCATACCTTAATGTTGGCACCACGATTGGCCTCATGGCAGGTGTTGTGGCTAAAATGTCCCGCGGTGAAACAATTTCCATGACAGAGATATTCGACCCGGTTTATCGCAAGCGCATGGGCGAATTTTTTCTTGTTACCGGACTGATCTTCATGGGAACATTTGCAGGGTTCATGTTTTTCATCATACCCGGGTATGTAATAAGCATCGCCTGGATGCTTGCACCCCTTCTTGTTGTTGATAAGGAAATAAATCCCATTGAAGCCATTAATAAAAGCAACACGATGACCTATGGGAAAAAATGGACAATATTTTTCGGCATGCTCGTGATCGGTATTTGCGTTGTGGTGGCGCTGGCCGTCATCCTGGGCATACTATCCTTTATCTTTGCAAAGCTCGGTAAATTCGGCGCAATTCTGCTGGTGCCCTGCTATATCGCAGGTTATGCCGCATTCTTCAGCGTTATGTTTGCTGCTCTCTCGTATATTTATGGGGAGTTAAATAAATAATTACGCACAAATTGAAAAGGGGCTTCAAGCCCCTTTTCAATTTTATGCCGACAACAACAATTACTGGCGGTGAACAATCATGGCAACAGCGGGACTGATTATCGGCATTCTTGCAATATTCGGCGGTATGATTGGTTGTGTTCCTTTTTTAGGCTGGGCAAACTGGGTCAATATCCCTTTCGGCTGCATCGGAATTATACTGTCAGGAATTGATCTGTCTCAAAAAAACGAGAAAACAAAGAACATTGCAACAGCCGGGCTCATTCTTTCTTCAATAGCCGTCCTGTTCGGTATCATACGGCTGATGAGCTGCGGAGGATTTATTTAACATGCATCTGTCATAAACTACCGGTCCCGGTAGATTATGACATCAATGATTTATTCAGATTTCCCCGATACCGGTAACCTTCCCCTGATCAGGTTGATCGATAGAATTTCTTTACCGCCGCGTCTTTCAGAAGAATTACCATCACCAGGACTGGAAATAATATATTTATCGCAATCGGCAGGATTCCGTTCATCAAGCCGCCCAGGCCGCCGGTGATCAATCCATACGCGAGCCATATCACGGCCATTCCTATTGATGCGCATGAGAAATGCAGGTTAAGCTTAAGTGCTACCGGCCTGTCCTTAAAAAGGAAAACGCCGGCAACCACGGCCAGCAGGGATACGATGACAAGCGCGATGTTGATGAATAAACCGAATGAAAGGCTCAGACTAAAAGCGTGCAGGCTCGAAATGCCAAGCACTCCGAAAACGATGTCGAGCACTCCGAATATCGTCGCAACAATCGGCCTTGTCGTAGAATCAGGCATACTGTCCTCCAGCTGAATTATTCAATACTCCCGCGCGTCGCCTCCGCCGGAAACGACCCGCCGCCGGTTTCCGTGCCGGTTACCGGGTACTCCTCCTGTCGAGGAAAAACTCCTTCAGGAGTGCCGCAGCCTCCTCCCCCAAGAGGCCAAACTCCAATTCCGGCACATGGTTAAGGGAGCGGTTGCCGCACACGGACAGCACCGTGCCGCAGGCCCCGTACCGGGTGTCGCGCGCGCCGACAACCAGCCTCCTGATGCGCGCGTGCACGATCGCACCGGCGCACATGGCGCACGGCTCCTTGGTCACGTACAGGTCGCAGCCCGTAAGACGCTCGTTGCCGATCGCGCCGCATGCCTTCTCGATCGCGATGATTTCGGCGTGACGTACCGGATTGCCCGTCTCCCGGTTGTCGTTACGGGCGGACGAAATTACCGCGCCGTCCTTCACGATGACAGCGCCCACCGGGATTTCGCCGCGCGCCGCTGCTTCGCGGGCAAGCGCGAGCGCCGCTTGCATGAAATTAGTATCGTCCATTGTTGTCCCAGGAGAACGCATGTACCGTTTTTATTATCAAGAGTCAACTGAATCTCGGGCCGGGTAAAAATTTTTCAACGGTTTTTACCAGTTTCCCGTAATGGCTTCCTTTCCAGTATATCCTTCCGCAGCCGCGGCAACGGTAATACTCGCGGCACCATGCGCGCACGCCCGGCGGGATCCCCGCGGCTTCAGCTCCTCCCGGCACGTCCGGGTCAAGGGACTCAATCATCTCGTTGCACTCGATGCACCGGGTGAAGGGCCTGCACCGGCCGCGGAGATCGAGCCGGTCCAGCACTTCCGCGACCTGTTTTTCCGGATCCGTGTTTCGTATATAGAGCCCGCGCGCGACTTTTCTCCGCATCATGAGCTGGCGGTCGCGGCTCAGCAGTATCCGCTCCTCCGCCTCGGCGATATCCGCCAGCGCCGCGTCGTCGCGATCCGGGCTGAAATCGACATCAAACCCGAGAAGACGCAGGCGCCGCGCCAGCTTCCGGAGATGAACATCAAGGACGAAACGCGGCTCCCGGAGCGGTTCCGGCCTGAGCCGCGTCACCGGCCCGATGTCGATCGATTCGAATACCGGGTATACGCTGATACGGTCACCGTCAGCGACAATGCGGGAAAAATCGACCGACTCGCCGTTTATCAGGATGAGATCGACTTCCACGTGTGGCACGCCGAACGACTCGACCAGGTCTTTGACCGACCGTCGCTCCGGGAAGACGGCGTCTATATCACGCTTGCGGCGGGATGGTTCAAGAAAATCGTTCAGCTCTTCATAAAATCTGATAGTAACGCGGTACATCGCTTTATCAGAGGTCGAGAATCAGCTCGTCCAGCGGTCGTTTCGGCACATGATGAGCCCCCTTCCCGTCGCGCCAGTAGCGGATATCTGCCGACTCCCCGATATCTTCTATGATTACCTTCTCCTTCGGTTTTCCGAGAGCCACGACAAGGAGGATATCGTAGTGCAGGGGTATGCCGAGTTCAGCGCGCAGTCCCTCTTTTTCCATCGCCCCGATCATGCACCCGCCAAGACCCCTTGACACGGCGCCAAGAAGGATAGTCTGTGCAACGATTCCATGGTCGCAATCCACCGATTTGCTGATCGTGGTATCGTTGAGTATGATGATATAGGCTGCCGGCCGTTCTCCTTCCTCGGGTCCGCTCCAATCGGGCAGATAGGCCGCCCAGGCCAGGTACCGGAAAACGAGGGCATTTTTTTCCGGGCTGGCCGAGAGTATATAGCGAAGGGGCTGGCGGTTTGCCGCGGAGGGTGTCAGCCGTGCAAGGCCGACCAGGTCCCGGAGTTGTCCGAGTGTGACCGGGTGGTCCTGGTGGAACCGGCGGTAACTGCGGTTCTTCTTTACAAGTACACTGAAGTCGGTCACGGTCAGATTATTTTCCTCTAGAATAGGGCTAAAAAAGAATGTTCTCGCAGAGACGCTGAGGCGCAAAGAAAATAATCATTAAAATTCTCTAATGAATTTTATGTCATCCACGATTGTCCTGTCAGGCTTGACGAACCAAACTAGAAAAACTCCGCGTCTCCGCGCCTCTGCGAGAGATTATCCAGAGATCAACTAGATATATTTCGGCTCCTTGTAGGAGTACATGTCGTGCACGCCGCCCTCAAGCTGGGCGGACAGCGACCTCAGCTCAAAACGGAGGGTGCCATCGTAGAGCTTGTCGTGCAGCGATTTCATGTCCTGGGTACCCATGTCCTGGAAGGAATGCTTCAGGCCCTGGATCAGGTAGGGCACGAACTCGTTGAGGGAGCCTTTGTCAACCACGGCGCCGGAAACGCCCTGCACGACCTTGATCTTGGTGTCTTCGGCGAAATAGCGCTTGGCTCCTCCCGCCTCGAGCGCCTCCTGTGAGGCCATGCCGCGGTATTTCTTCAGGCGCACGCCGTTCTCGTAGAAGTATTCGCCCGGCGCCTCGCTGGTGCCGGCGAACATCGAGCCCATCATGACGGCCGACGCCCCGAGGGCGAGCGCCTTGGCGATGTGGCCGATGTTCGCTATTCCGCCGTCGGCGATGATAGGCACATGTTGCTTACGCGCATACCGTGCTGTCCGGTACACTGCCGTGGCCTGTGCCCTTCCGACCGCCATGGTCATCTGCGTGGTACAGATGGAGCCCGGGCCCATGCCGATCCTCAGCGCGTCGGCGCCTGCCTTGATGATCGTGGCGCCCTGCTCCTCGGTCACGACATTGCCGCCGATCACCTGTATGTCCGGATATTTCTTCTTTATGTAGGCGATCATCTCGACCTGGTAGATCGAGTTACCCTGTGCGGCATCGATCACAATGACATCGACCCCGGCCTGTGCAAGCGCCTCCAGACGCTCTCTTGATTCTTCGCGGGTGGAGATGGCCGCGCCCACCATGAGCTGCTTCCGCGGGTCTTTAGACGCCAGGGGATATTCCCTGTTTTTCAAGAGGTCTTTTCTCGACATCAGCGCAACGAGCCTGCCCTGGCCGTCAACGATGGGCAGCTTGCCCTTCTTGGAGTTCTTGAGTATCTGGTTCGCCTCCGAGAGGGATATCCCTTTCTTTGCCGTGACAAGGTCGGTTGTCATTACCTCTGACAGCTTCTTTGTCCGGTCGGTTTCGAAATCAACATCACGGTTGGTAACGATGCCCAGGAGCAGTGAATTGAGCTTCCCGTTCTCGGTGATGGGTATGCCCGAGAAGCCGTACCGCTCCTTGATCCGGTCTATGTCGCTCAGGGTATTGCCCGGCGAAAGCACGATAGGGTCGTTGATAAAGCCGTTCTCGAACCGCTTCACCTTGCGTACGTGCTCGGCCTGCTCCTCTATGGTGTTATTGTAATGGATGATCCCTATGCCGCCAAGCATCGCCAGCCCGATGGCCATCCTCGATTCAGTGACGGTGTCCATGGGACTCGAAACCAGGGGGTTCTTGATGCGTATGTTCCGGGTAAGATTGGATTCCAGAGTGACATCATCCGGCGAAAAGTCAATATAACCGGGCAGGATAATGAAATCGTTGTATGCCCAGCCATTTTCTTTTGTAAATAATTCTTCAGCGGAAAAGCCGTCCATTGGTAATGACACTCCTCAGACCAGATTATTCAAAACATCGATGAAAGTATAGACCGTACTGTCAGCAAGAAGATACATAACTCTGGGTAAAAAATAGACACGCAGCGTTTCTTTTTTTGTTTTTTTTCCTCCCGATGCAGAAGATGCAGGGGTCGGAGAAATTACTTAAATAAGAAATGCAGCATGTGTATTTTAAATTATTTTTATTGCATATTTTGTCAAGCATTAACAGACTTGATCATTCCTTAAAAGGACGGAAACGCAGCCATGGGCCACTGTAAACGAAGAGGATACTGCTGTCAGGATGTCCGACTGGCCGAATCTCCGGATTTGCTCAGAACAGCCTATGAATTCTGGAAAAAATCATCGAAAGTCGACCCGAATTTTTCAGAAATATACATGATATTCCACATGCTGGTATTCAAACATGAAAATCCCGAGGAAGACCTCCCGTACCATTATCAGTGCAAGCATTATACCACCGATGAAAACGGCGTGCCCACCTGTTCCATACATCCGTGGCGGCCCAGGATGTGCCGCGACTTCCCCTATTACGAGGACGTCAAGCACCTGGATCGGGACGAACCGCTTTCACCTTACGAGGGCTGCGGGTACAATGACCCTGACTGATCTTCCCGGCCCGGAACAATAAAATATTTGACATGCTGAAAAAGGTGCTGATTTATAATTATTTTACGATGGGGCGGCCCACAATTGTACGGCTGTTGACCGGTCACCGCCGCGCCACTCCGGCAGGAGACGGCCGGTAAGGCGCCGGAATTGAAAATCCAGGACTCGGGTAACAAAATGGAATACATTAATATCAGCCACAAGCGGGAATATGAATACAAGATTCACGCGGTATCGAGCGAGCAGCACGAATCCTACTCGGTGTTTAACGTTCAGCGCGATAAAGGGCACTGGTCAAGCCGGAAAAGCGACGAGAACATCCAGGAGTATATCATCCTGGATTTCCAGAGCGCCGTCACCATAGATTTTATCGAGATGACCGCATCACCCGGCGGCGCCAGGAACTTCCCGCACGACTTCCGTTTCGAGGGAAGCCTGGACAACTCCAGCTGGATGGTCATCCACACCGAGAAAAAGCTGGAGCTTGACGACGCACCGTACCGGCTTGACATCCCGCTCACGCTGGTGCGCTACCTCAAGATTCTTATCATCTCCAGCCATCAGCAGGATGGAAAATATTATTCTGAGATTGGGCGCATTCGCGCCGGTATCGCCGGCATCGCCGAGATAAAAGCGAGCAGCGCGGCGTCCACAGACCACGGTGCCGAGTGCCTTCTCGCGGGCAGTCCTGAATCATACTGGGAATCGGAGCCAAAGTCCCATGCGGTCAAGGAGACAATTTCCATAGACCTCGGCAAAATTTTTCACGTCAACAGGATCATTCTCGGCTCCGCCGCACGGGGTTTCCCGGAAAACATCTTCATAGAGACAAGCTCGGACAACAATGTCTGGATGCCGCTCCTGGAAGAGAAAAACTTCAAGGCGCAGGTAAACAAGAAATACTTCTGGAACACCGACATCACTCCCGCGCGATATATTCGCATCGAGGCGAAGGGGACAAAATACCCGGAAGGCAAATATGGCATCCAGCTCACCCAGCTGGAGATCTCGGCCGCGGCCTTCAATCCATTCCACACCCATAACATCGGCGATCTTACCCCCTACTCATCCATATTCCAGGCGGGGATCGTGCGCTTTGCAAAGGACGGCGACGACGCGCCCGGTACCGCGGTCCAGGCAAACGACCGGCGGCTCCGCGACGCGACAACCATATTCAAGGGCATTGTCCAGCTCGCAGAGGACGGCGATCACTCACAGGGCCTGGCAGTCCAGTCATCCGACTCACGCCTGAAGCCGGCGACCGACCTGAAGTACGGCACGGTCAGGCTGGCCCACAACCGGGAGACAAAGGCAGGCTCGGTCGTCCAGGGAAATGATTCCAGGCTCCAGGAGGCAACGAGCGGCAATTTCGGCATAGTCAAGCTCTGCCCGGACGGCATGTACAAGGACAACGCGGCAGTCACCGGAAACGACAAGCGCCTGCACAAGGCGACCGTGGAATCGTTCGGCATATGCAAGCTTGCCGGTGATGGTTCAGTTGCACAGGGGACTGTCGTGCAGGCCAATGACAGGCGCCTTCGCAATGCGACGTCTGAATACCCGGGAATCATCGAGCTGGCCGAGGACGGCGAAGCCGGTGCCGGCGTCGCTGTACAGGGGAACGACAGGCGCCTCAAGGACGCAACCACCACGGCAAAGGGTATCGTTGAACTGGCCGATGACGGTGAAGAAAGGG
>JAKJGD010000632.1 GCA_022704585.1 Spirochaetota bacterium
GGCAGGAACCGGTCCCATGAAAAAAACACGCATTGACATCTTCCTGGCCCAGGGCGGCCTGTCGCAGTCGCGCGAGAAGGCCCGCCGCGAGATCGTGGCCGGCTGGGTGAAGGTGGACGGCGAGACCGTGACCGATCCATCCCGGACGGTCGCGGGCACGGAGCGGATCACGGTGGAGCGGCCCGGCGGCCTGTACGTGAGCAGGGGCGGGCAGAAGCTCAAGTCCGCGATCGACCGGTTCGGCATTGTGCTGGCGGGCCGGACCGCCGCGGACCTGGGCGCGTCCACCGGCGGCTTCACGGATTGCATGCTGAAGGAGGGGGCCGCGCGCGTCTACGCCGTGGACGTGGGCTACGGCCAGCTCGACTACGCGCTCCGGAAGGACCCGCGCGTCGCGGTCATGGAGAAGACGAATGTCCGGGCGCTTACGAGGGCGCATTTCCCCGGCGCGGTCGATTTCTTTGCTGCGGACCTCTCGTTTATCTCGATCGTGAAGGCCTTTGACGCGATCCGCGACGCCTTTTCCCCCGCCGAGGGCGTTATCCTGATCAAGCCGCAGTTCGAGGCGGGCCCCGGTGACCACAAGAAGGGCGTGGTGCGGAAGCCGGAAGCGCACCGGGAGATACTGGCCAGGGTGCTCGCCGCGCTCGCGGAAAAGGGGATGGCCCTGAAAGGGCTCACGCACTCGCCGATACGCGGGCCCAAGGGGAATATCGAGTTCCTGGCCCATTGCTCAGTAGGGGAGCGTGTCCCGGCAGCGCTACCGGACGGTCTCGGGCCGCTCGTCGCCGATGTCGTGGAGGAAGCGCACCGCTCTTTTGCCGCGGCCCCGGCGGACGATGAAACAGAGTGACGCCGAAATTCCCCGGGTATTGTTCAAAGATAAAAACCCCGCGCAGCTGAAAGTAAATATTTGTTGACCTCCCGGTTGCTATCTGCTTTGTAATTGTAAAAGCAATTGTCATTGCGAGCGTAGCGAAGCGTGCCTCGACAGTTCGACAGGCTCACTGCGCCGCTCCGCTCGGCAACCGATTGGTCCCTGAGCGTAGCCGAAGGGAGCTTCGTTGCCCTCCTGTCTGAGGGCTCCTCGCAATGACTGGTTGAATGTTTTCCCTGGGAAAAACGTTGCGGTAATAAAATGAAAAGAACAATAACCATGGCCATCGTCACCATGCTCTGCCTTGCCGCGCTCGCCGCGCAGGCTTACAACATGATCGCGGTGATTGCGTACCCCGTCCCCTACAACCCGCGCTATGGCGTGCTCAAGGTGGAGGACCGGTCGGGCGTTCCCTTCAACAAGGTCCGGATACATATCTATGACATCAACGGTGATGACGTGTACAGCAGCATGTTCCCCGGGTACCCGGCCATCTGGAACGGCAGGACCCAGACCGGGAGGATGGTGAGCCCCGGCATGTACATAATTAAGGTCGAGGCCGAGAATGTCCTGACGGGCCTGTACGGCAAGAAGATCCTGAAAATCCTGGTTGAGTATTAGACGATGAGGATACGTACCGCGATATGCGCCATCATGACAGCCGCACTCGCGCTGGCGGCCGTACCGGCGG
>JAKJGD010000633.1 GCA_022704585.1 Spirochaetota bacterium
GGACCCACCACGCCGGCAGAGCTTGCGAAGGCGGGCGCCGGCACGCCCGTGGAGATAGACACCTTCCTGAAGCTCTTCCTGGACGGGAAGCTCATCATGCTGTCCGAAAACGGGAGCTACCTGCCGTCGGCCAGCTCGGCCCGTGTCGGCCTGAACGACATCCTTGACGCGATCATGAACATCAACCTGTCCGTGCCCGCCGGAAAATCGCAGGGGCGGCCGTTTCTCGCAAGGCTGTTCGGGAAGATAGAATCGAGCCGGAGGTCGGCGGTAGGCGCGCTGACCCTGAAAGACGTGATAGAGAAAGAGTGAGGTCCCGCGCTCCCGCGTCAGTACACGTAGTAGCCGAAGATAAAGGGGATGACCAGCACGTCTCCCTTGAGCTGGTCCTTCGGCACCGGGCCAAAGCTTTTTGAAAGACGTATCGCGTCGTAGCACGACGCGTTGAGGGACTTGTTCCCCAGTGAATCCAGAATCTGGATGTGGATGATGTCGCCCTCCCTGTTAAGGACGAAGACCATCTTCACTTCCTGGCTCGGTATTGCCATGATGCGCGTATAGCCCGGCGCGTACTCGCCCGAAAGCGGGTTGTACCCCTGCACGATCGAATTGGCAGCATCGGGCGGGTACCAGTTCGACGCGATCTTGTTCTTCATGTCCCTGAAGTACTTGAAATCCTTGAACTTGACGGTGTTGAAGCTGAACCTGCCGTCGTTCGTGTAGAAAAGGGCGTTCTCCCTGGTCACGTCGTTCTTGTCCGGGATCTGGACCTCGTCGAAAAGCCCTTTGTTGCCGGCCGCGCCCCCGATGCTGACGGTATGCTCGACGGACATCTGCATCTCCGAATCGTCGGACATGAGCATCCGCTCCCGGGCGCTCCGGGACGCGGCCGCCCGCCCGCCCTTCCCCTGCCCGCGGTCTCCCTTGAGAGCGCGGAAATCGAGCGAATTGTTCAGCCAGCGGCTGCCCGCTTTCTTCGTAACGTAGCCCTTCGCGGCCGAGTCCTTTTCCGAAAGGAGCGTCTCCGGGGTGACGACCCGGCGGTCGTCCTCGTTGATATTGACTATGATGTCCCGGCCCATGCCGGCCTCCCGGACCGCGTCATCCACGAGCGAGGCGGAGCCCAGCATGTTTCCTATCGAAGGAACGATGGAAGCGACCCCGACGACCAGGTGCAGGAAAAACGATATGAGGACGGTGAGGATGACCTGTAATTCGCCCCGGCGGTTCATTTCTTCCCCTGGGCCGGTTCGCATGATGCGAAGAGCTCTGTGATGAAAGCGGTGAAGGCCGCGGTCATGTCCACGCCCCTCCGGGACATGGCCCCGCGGGCAGTCGCGAAAAATTCCTCGAGCAGGACTGACCGCGACACCGACCCGTTGATGTACCAGACAAAGGGCGAGATGTGGAACGGGGTCAGCTGGCCGGCATGCACGAGCATCGCACCCGGGCCTATGCTCGTACCGGTGTTGATCAGCGTGCCGATGCTCGTTTTAACGAAGTCCCCCATGAAACAACCCATTTTCTTGAGCCCGGTCTTCTTCCTTGAATCCGGCGTGTATACT
>JAKJGD010000634.1 GCA_022704585.1 Spirochaetota bacterium
ACCGTCTGGATCAGCGCGGCCGATTCCGAAATCCTGTACACGCCGGCGTCATCGCCGGTGCCGATGCCCACGATCACGTTCTCGTCGCGGGGAACGGAGATTTTTTGCATCACATTCTGTAGATCACCCGGACCTATTTTAGCCGCTCAACCGGCCCCGGTGACCGACTCGGTGAGGCGCAGAACGTTCAGCTTCCTGGGTTCGCACGTGTCGCTCATTCGTACCCTTTCCTTTCGTATATGAATGCGCGGTCACGCGACCGCGCCGGATGTTACCGGTCATTTCCCGGGCCTCATGCGAAGGCCCGCTCCTCCAACTCTACGATATTTATAAATTCAACGCCGGCATTTGCAAGCACTTTGTGTGCCCGCTGCGCGTCACCGGTCAGAATCCTGATGCAGTACCCGCATTCGGCGCTGACGGACCGGGGTACCGGTATCAGATGCCGCTCGATCCCGGCGGTTTTAAGGTGCAGGGCCGCCCAGAGGGAGTAGCCGGACGACCGGAACAGTATCGCGGAAAAACGGTTCATCGGCCCCTCCCTTCCCGCGCGATTTCGCGCAGGGCATCGACCGCACGGTCGACTTCTTCCGGCGTATTGAAGGCGCCGAAGCTGAACCGGACGGTCCCGCGGGGAAAGGTCCCCATGGTCTGGTGTGCCAGCGGTGCGCAGTGCAGGCCCGATCTGCACATGATCCCGTAACGGTCGGACAGGAGCCAGGCCACCTCCGACGGCTCCATGCCGGCGATATTGAAAGAGACCACGCCGGACACGTGACGCTCCGCCGGCGCATAGGTCGCCAGGCCCGGGACACGGGAAGAGGCGCGCTCGATAAAGCGAAGCGCCAGCTTCTTCCTGTGCAGGCCGCTCCCCGCCACGCCGCCCGCCTGCGCCCCGATAAAACCGATGCCCGCGGCCAGACCGCAGATACCGGCGGCGTTCAGCGTGCCGCTCTCGTAGGCGTCGGGAAGGAAATCCGGCTGCTCGATGCTGTCCGAGTTGCTGCCGGTGCCGCCGAAACACAACGGCCGCACCCGCGCATGGTCAAAGCCGTCCGCGAACACGAGCCCGCCGGTTCCGGTGGGCCCGTACAGGCCCTTGTGTCCGGAAAACGCGAGCATGTCGATGTTATCCGCTCCCATGTCTATCGGCACTGTCCCTGCCGACTGGGCGCAGTCCGCGAGAAGCAGCACGCCCCTCTTGCGGCAGAGCGCGCCGATCTCCCCCAGGGGCGCGAGCGTGCCGAATGCGTTCGATGCGTGGTTGACGACGGCAAGCTTCGTACCCGGCCGCAGACTGTCCCCGAAGAGTGATGGATCGAGCTCGCCACCGGGACAGGGAACGACGGTCAGGTCGATACCGCGGTGCTTCATGTCCATAAGGGGCCGTATCGTGCTGTTGTGCTCCATCGCGGTCGTGACGACGCGGTCGCCGGGCACGAGCAGGCCCTGTATCGCCATGTTGAGCGCAGCGGTCGCATTCTGGCAGAAAACCGCGCGCATGGGGCTTCGCACCCCGAACAGACCTGTGACGGCCTCGCGAGCCAAAAAAACGCGCTCGCCC
>JAKJGD010000635.1 GCA_022704585.1 Spirochaetota bacterium
GGTGATGAAGGCGTTCGTCCAGCTATCCGACATGGAACTGCGGAAATTCGGCACCGGATCAGGCAAACGTGAATCGGTCGAGCAGGTTATACAGGTCATCTTCCTGGCGCTGGAACGGACGCCGAACGTGGGGCCGGTAATCGCGGCGCACCGTCAGGAGATCACGGACGCGGTGTATGAGATCATCGAGGAGAAGGCTGAATGATCACCTCCCGCGACGATAAGCAAGCGATCCTGACCCTCTTCCTCGACAAGCTGGAGAAGAACAACCGGCTGATCGAGGAATACCGTCACAAGCCGATTGAATTCCTGGCGAAGCGCGGGAGCTATTATCCCCCCGCGATGGAGAAGATGTTTCTGGACATCTATTCCGGACGGGTGACCAGGGCGGCGATAGTGGGACCGCGCGGCGGCGGGAAGACGTTCAGCCTGGGCGACCTGACGAGCTGCATGTTCCTGTTCAGGGGTTTCGATGTGCTGATCGGGAGCGGGAGCCAGGAGCAGGCTTCGAAGGTTTACGACCGTGTGATGGACATACTCAGGGACGACAGCGAGACGGCGGAATATGTCCCGAACATGACCACAAAGGTCGCAAAGGGTAAGAACGACAACTGGATCGAGTTCGTACCGGCAAGCCAGAAGCGCGCCCGCGGCCCCCATCCCGGCGAAGGCAAGCGCGGCGGCATGATCATCGTGGACGAAGAGGCCGAGATGGACGAAGCGATCCTCAAGGCGCTCATCGGCACGGGGGGCACGGCAAAGCCGCTGGTGATCCTGCGGGCCTCCACGGCGCACAAGGTGGACGGAACGTTCGCGGATCTGCTCGACACCCTGAAGGGGTACACACTCTACAAATGGGACGCCTTCGATGTCTGCGGGAAATGTGATCGCGACTGCGAGGGCTGTATCCCGAAATTCCGGGACGAATACTGCCAGGGCAAGGCAAAAAAGAACAGCATCCTCGGATGGCTCTCGGTCGACTTTCTCTTCTCCATGTGGGAAGATATGGACGAGGAATGGTTCGATGTCGAGCTTATGGGGCTGCGGCCGAGCGGGGCGGGACTGGTGATCGATCCCCAATACTGGCCCGGCATCCTCGTGGAAGATGCGCCGTATGTGCCGGGCGCGCCGAACTGCATCGGCATCGACTGGGGCTTCAAGGGCATGGCGGCGGCGGACGCGACGCAATACGTCAAGGATGAGGTCCAGGTGTTCGACCGCATGAGCTGGACGCGGAAAGGGATCGAGATCATCACGGCCGATCTGAAAGACTGGCGGGACCGATACGGGTTGAACGAGGTGTACGCCGACAGTTCTCATCCGTTCGAGAACGATTACCTGCGGAACGCGGGATTCACGGTCCACGAGGTTACGTTCGTGAGCTTCAAGGATGCCGGGGCCGGAGCGATAAAGGGGTTCACGGAAAAAGGCATGCTGAAGATACCGAAGCGGTTCGAGGCGAAAGGCGAAAAAAAGCAGGACCTGGTGAACCAGCTCAAAAGGTGGCGCAAGGGCAAGGATGGGAAGATCGTGAAGAAGGACGACCATTACTGCGAC
>JAKJGD010000077.1 GCA_022704585.1 Spirochaetota bacterium
CCGATTCCCGCCTCTGTCAGGTCGCGGGCAACGTTGTTGGCGCCGTGCTTGGTGCGCGTGAACACCAGCGCCGTGACCACGGACGGGTCTTTCAGAATGTGCGCAAGCAGCCGTTTTTTCTCTTTTTTCCCGACGTAATAAATGGATTGATCGATACTATCGACCGTGGAGGAGACCGGGGTGACCGCTACCTTTTCGGGGTTCACCAGTATGGTGTCGGCAAGCTTTGATATCGCGGGAGGCATGGTCGCCGAAAAGAACAGCGTCTGCCGCCGCGCGGGCAGCTTCGCGATAACTTTCTTAACGTCGTGGATGAAACCCATGTCCAGCATCCTGTCCGCCTCGTCGAGGACGAACTGCCGGATGTGACGGAGGTCCACAAATCCCTGGTTCATGAGGTCCAGGAGCCTTCCGGGGGTTGCGATCAGGACCCGGACGCCGGCGCGCAGCGCTTCGGTCTGGGATTTTTGCGACACGCCGCCGAAAATTACGGCATGCCGTATGCCTGTATGCCTCCCGTACGCGGTAAAGCTCTCGCCGATCTGGATCGCGAGCTCCCGGGTGGGCGTCAATATAAGGGCGCTGATGGTCCGCGGCGCGCCGGCGGCAGGCCGCTCCTCGTGCAATAACTGCAGCATGGGTATGGCGAACGCGGCGGTTTTCCCCGTGCCTGTCTGGGCGCAGCCGAGCAGGTCTTTCTTCGCAAGAATGATGGGGATGGCGCGCTCCTGTATCGGGGTAGGCGTTGAGTAACCTTCCGATTTCAGCGCCTTTAAAATAGGCGCAATGAGACTGAGACTTTCAAATGACATCTAATGTTTTCTCCTTGTAGATAAGCCGGCTGAGACAGTGTGGTAGTTGAAACAGCGGGGTACTATCGAATATCGTGCCACTCTTCACGGACGGGGGTTTTTGTCAATTAATATATACATTCACTCTTTTTTATCGAGGTTGTGTTCATATTTAATAAAGGAGGCGGCATGCATGATGCCGCCTCCTGGCATATGTTTCCGGCCGCTGCCTGTTTTACTTCGGCAGCAGGTCTTTCGTTTTCAGCTTTGAAGGAAGGAATATGCCGATAACCCCGTTGATCCCCACGCTCATCACGATGTTGAAGAAGAACGCGGCAAATCCCAGGAGCAGCAGCGCGCCGGTAAGAGCGGCAAGTAGCATGAACGGGAAGAACTCGCCGTTGAAATAGACCGTGCGGCGCAGCATTCCCTGCAGGCCTGCCATGCCCATGAAAGCTCCCATCCCGATGCCGCCGAGCAGGTGGCACCAGAAGTGGAAGTTCGCGAGCTTCTCGCTCCAGAGCTTCGCGCCATTGGTCAGCACCGGGAACAGGTAGTAGACCGCGGCATAGAGCGTCATGGTCAGGCCGACCAGCACGGCCACGTGCACGTGCGGGCCCACGATCCACTGCGTGTTATGCAGGATGCGGTTCAGGCCCAGGTCCGCCTGGATGATGCCGGCCGGCACCGCGAGGGCGAACCCCAGAAGCCCGCCGAGCAGGAACTTGAGAGGGTTCGTCATCTTCAGCGGCCGCGCGCTCCAGAGCGTGACCAGCGTGATGAAGAACGCCAGGCCCTGGGTGATCAGCTCGAACGCCGTGACCATTTCGCCCGATACTACTTTCAGGATGCCCGGCTGGGCCTGGTCCGACATCAGGTGGTGCGACCACACGGTCCAGGACACGACCAGCTCCACGAAGAGGGCGGCGCGCGCGATGTTCTCCATGAAGAGCTTTTTCCCGGTTATCAGCGTGGCCAGCAGGTACCAGGTCCCGGCCACGAAGATCAGGACCAGGCCGTCCGCGATCAGGTCAAGCCCCCACCAGAACCAGTTCTTGTAGAGCAGGGCGTCGATCGCCGAATGCTTCAGGTCGTAGCCGAGTATGGCGGCGACCATGTAGACCAGTATGAGCACGCCCGTGAAAAGAATGACGCCGGTGTTTAAGGCCATGTCGACGGTGCCGCGGGCTATTGCGGCGACCGGAAGAGAGACCAGGTGCTCTTTCTTGTCTTTCCTGAATAAGTTCCTGATGCCGCTGAGACCCAGCGCGGACGAGATGAGCGCGCCCGCCGGCTGCTTGGGCGTGCCTTCAGGAGTGTACATGATGGTCGCGAATATGTTCAGGACAAAGAACGCGGCCCCGGCCATGACGATGGCTATGCCGACTATGAAGAAGGTCCCGCCCCACACGCTGAACTGCGTGAAGTCGGCGGGCAGGGGCCAGTACAGGGTGTACATCGGCGCATAGTGGGTGATGAAGCCGGCGAGCCAGAAGACGAGCGTGCCGCCGGCGACCAGCCCGCAGGTCCAGTTTGCCAGCTTGATGCTCCAGAGCGGCTTTTTCATCAAGAACGGCACCAGGAAGAGAAAGGCGCCGAGCACGAGCGAGTACGTGGACCCGAATATGCCGATCAGCGGGTGCGCGGTCAGGATGCCGTAGTACTGGTCTGTCGGGACGAGCGAGACGACCGGTTTCACCAGGTACAGCCTCATGATCATGCCCTCGATCAGCACGACCCCGTACCAGAGCAGCCCCAGTACGACGAACCTCAATGTCATTTTCTGCATTGGAGTCAGGGTCGCGGGCTTGAACAGGCCCTGCTCTCCGTTTACCAGTGTGTGTATCAAGTTCATAAGTGATTTCCTCGTGTGATGGATTTATTGACGTTATTCCGTGACTTCAACAGCGTCCTTCACGAACATGTTCGCGCCTTTCGGGCCCGAATACTCGGTGGACCGGATCGAATATACGCCGGGACTTTCGAATTTCCAGACAATGTCGTTCACGTAGCCCGGCAGTACCTGCATCTGGAAGAGCATCGAGTTGTCCGCCCGGAACAGGCCGAACCCGTAGGTCAGGTCGTCCGACGTGACGTTGAACCGCGCGATCTCTCCTTTTTTGATCACCATCTTTTCCGCGGGGAGCGCGAACGTGTGGTTGGCGATATTGATGGTAAACGTTTTATCGGCCGTAACGCCCGACCGGTCAAGGTCCATCGGTTTCCACGGGATCGTTGCGTGGGTGACGAGGTGCAGGGAAACCCCCGCGACCACCAGGAAGCCGACGAATACGTAGAAGAGGGCGGGTTTGAACTCTTTGCCCGTTCCTTTTTTTGTGACCCGGTAGCCGAACCACCCTATCACCGACATTATGGCCAGCGCGTAGAGGGTGTATGCAAGGGTCTGTCCCCACAGGACCAAGCTTGTATCAACAATCATATCTCCTCCTTTTTGAAATTATTGGTTATTACTGATCCTTGAATTCTGAAATACGCCGTAATAAGCCGCACGCCGCAGCGGTTCCCCCCTGTATCATGTCCGCAAAATGCGCGCATTGACCCAGGTCAAGCGGGGAATAATAAGTTGATTTTAGAAAAACAGTAAGGGACTGCTCCTTTATTTATTTAAAAATTAAGTAAACATTAGAACATTGAATGTCAGGGTTATAAACCGGCAAACGGGAACGAGATGAAAGAAATATAATCAATCGTGAATGGAAAGGCAAGTGATAAAAGGGAATCATTGAGCGGGGGTGAGCGGTATTAGTGACGCAGGGCTCTACTCGGCATCGATCAGGATACGCTCGACTTTCCCGGTCTCGGGGTCGAGGATCGCGACGGTGAACACGTCCGCGCCGTAGAGGGCGCCCGGGTTGATAACCCGCGTGTTCCCTGACAGGTAGTTCTCGAACATGTGGGTGTGTCCCTTGATCACGTAGTCGTATTCGCCGGAGGCCATGGCCGCCCGGAACAGCGGCACGTCGTTGCCGTGGAACACGATGATCTTCTTGCCGCCCGCCTCGAAGGTGCTCGACGCCTCGATCTTCCCGAAGCCGAGCTTCGCGGCCTCCGCGTTCAGGGCATCGTCGTCGATATCGCCGTTGCCGAGCACGAATTTGCACCGGAAGTCCTTGAACAGGCGGAGCATCTTGGAGGAGGTGATGTCCCCGGCGTGCACCACCAGGTCCACCCTGTTCTGGCTGAAAATTTTAATCGCCTTCTGCGCGAGCTCGATATTATTGTGAGTGTCGGAAACGATGCCGATCTTCATATGCTAGCCCAGCCGGGCCCCCGCGGGAATGGAGTCGTCCACCACGATCAGCACCGGCTGGTCCGAGCCGGGCGCTTTCGCGGCGAGGAGCATGCCGTTCGAAGTGCGCTTGAACAGTGTCGCGGGCTTCAGGTTCGCCACGAGCAGGATCTTTTTCCCGGGGAGGGTCTCCGGTTCGTACCACTTCGCGATGCCCGCTATGATGGTCCGCTCGTCCAGGCCGGAGTCGACCCGGAGCTCAAGGAGCTTCTCCGAGCCCTCGATCCGCGCGGCGGTCAGGACCTTCGCCACCCGGATGTCAATTTTTGAAAAATCCGCTATATCGACAAGGCCTTCGTGCTGTTCCGTCATGGCCGGCTCTCCTTTCTTTTTTTCAGATTTTTTCGGTTCCGCCGCGCGGGGCTTCCCGCCCGCCTCGGCCGCAACTTTTTCCAGGCGCGGGAAGAGTATGCCCAGCTGCCCGATCGTGCGCCCGTCGTCCAGGAGGGTGAAGGAGCCCAGGCTCTCGATATCGCGCGGCTTGTTTTCAGCCCCGAGCGCCGCTATGATTGCCGCGCTCGACCCGATAAGCGCCGGCGACAGGAGCACGGCTATGCCGTAGATCGCTTCAAGTATGTTCCTCATGACGGAGGAAAGGCGGGCCGTGCCGCCCTCTTTGGCGAGCTGCCAGGGCTTGTTCGTATCGATATACTTGTTCAGGTACCGTATGAATTCCCAGAGCTTTTCCAGGCCCGCGCTGGTCTGGAACTTGCGCGCGAACGCGATGTAGTCGGCGGAAGAGCTCCTGAACCGGGAAACAAGATCGTCCCGGTCGGCGGGCTCGGACGCGCTGAAGGGCGGCAGGGCGCCACCGAAGAACTTGCCCAGCATGTTGACGGTGCGGTTGACCAGGTTGCCCCAGTCGTTGGCCAGGTCGAAATTGATCCGGTCGATGATGACGTCCTCGCTGAATTTCGCGTCGTTCCCGAAGCTCATCTCCCTCAGGAAAAAATAGCGCATCTGGTCGTTCCCGTACCGGTCGGCCAGGTCCTTCGGGGTCACCACGTTGCCCAGGCTCTTGGACATCTTGGCGTCCTGCATGTTCCAGTACCCGTGTACGTTCAGGTTCCGGTACGGTTCAATGCCGGCGGCCCTGAGCATGGTAGGCCAGAATATCCCGTGCGGCTTCACGATGTCCTTGGCGATGATGTGCTGCACCGCGGGCCAGTACGCGGCGAATTTCTCTCCTTCGGGCCAGCCGATCGCGCTGATGTAGTTTATCAGCGCGTCGAACCAGACATAGGTGACGTAGTTCTCGTCAAAGGGGAGGGTGATTCCCCACTGGAGCCGCGACTTGGGCCGCGAGATGCAGAGGTCTTCCAGCACCTCGCCTTTCAGGAGCGCCATGACCTCGTTGCGGTACCGCTCGGGCCGTATGAAGTCCGGGTTTTTCTCGATATGCCCGATGAGCCAGTCCTGGTATTTACTCATCTTGAAGAAATAGTTTTTTTCCTCAATGTAGTCGAGCTTCCGGTCATGGTCCGGGCACTTTCCGTCCACCATCTCCTTCTCGGTGAAAAAGCGCTCGCACCCGACGCAGTAGAAGCCGCCGTAGCTCCCGAAATAGATGTCGCCGGCGTCGTACACCTTCTGGAGGATCTTCTGCACGACCGCGACGTGCCGCTTTTCCGTGGTGCGGATGAAGTCGTTGAAGCCGATCCCCAGGTCTGTCCAGGTCTTCCGGAATATGCCGCTGATGCGGTCGGCGTACTCCTGGGGCGTGGTGCCGTTGGCCGTCGCGGCCTGGTCGATCTTGTCGCCGTGCTCGTCCGTGCCGGTCAGGAAATAGGAGTCGTACCCGAGCATGGCATGGAAGCGGCTCATGAAGTCGGCGAGTATCGTGGTGTATGCGTGGCCGATGTGCGGCTCGGCGTTCACGTAGTATATGGGAGTTGTAACGTAAAACGTTTCTTTCATAATGTATACGAATCCTCTTCGGCCGTCTCGTCCTCCGCTTTCTCGATGCGGGCCACGACGTCCTTGTTCAGGAAGTACTTGCCGTCCTTCATCTCGAGGTCGTCCTTCTTGATCTCGATGCTCCGCTCCTTGTTCCGGAGCCGTATGGTCTCCTTGAGGGTGTCCATGCCGGCGACGAAGTAGGTTATTTCGCCCGCGCGGACCTCGGCGCCCATGTCGGGCATGTCGTCGTTTATCTCCTTGTAGAGCTTGTACTCGTAACCCAGGCAGCAGAGGAGGCGGCCGCACATGCCCGATATCTTCAGCGAGTTCAGGTTGAGGCTCTGCTCCTTCGCCATCTTGATGGAGACCGGCTCGAAGTCGTCGCTCTGGTGGACGCAGCAGAGCTGCTTGCCGCAGGGGCCGTACCCGCCGACGAGCCGCGCCTCGTCCCGCACGCCGATCTGCCGCATCTCGATCCTGGTGCGGAAGATCGAGGCGAGCTCGCGCACCAGCTCGCGGAAGTCGATACGGTTCTCGGCGACGAAGTAGAAGATGATCTTGGTCCGGTCGAAGAGGCACTTGACAGAGATGAGCTTCATGTCCAGGTTCCTGGCCTTCGCCTTCTCCCGGCACTTCGCGAACGCGTTTTTCTCGATGGCCTCGATCTCCGGGATGTGCTTCAGGTCCTCCTCCGTCGCCAGCCGGAGGAGCTTCCCCTTTACCTCGGACGGTGTCCCGCCCGCGCACTTGCGGCACTTGAACACGTGGCCGATGTCCAGCCCGTGCTCGGTCTCGACGACGCAGAACGAGTTCTGCGTTACGAAGAGGTTGTTGGTGTCGACGTAATTTATCTGGTAGCTGTTTCGCAGCCTGATTGCTGAAATTTCCATTGTATATTCCTCAATCGGCGCTGTCGGGCGCGGGGAGACCGTACCCGTCCATGCCGTCTATAGCGTAAAGCATGCCTTTCAGGGCATTACGGATATTTAGATTATTCGCGAGTCCTTTTCTGAGGGCAAGCAGAATTTTTATTAATTGCTTCAACTTTTGACGGTCCGGAACGTCGTATTCCGCAAGGAAAGGGTGGGCGGGCTCGCCGCCCATGCCGGGCAGGAGGAGCGAGCGGTACACGGTCAGGAGGACCGAGAGAAGCTGGTCCATGCCTATCTTTTTCTGGAGCGCGGCCAGGTCCAGGCGCAGGTTCTCGCCGCGGGTGAGGTACGAGGTTATCTCGCCGCAGACCTCCCTGACCCCGGCGAGCACCGCCTCGTCCGAGAGCGCGAGCGCGGTCTCCAGCGAGCCGCCCGAGAGCGCCGCGGCGAGGCCCGGCTCGACGGCGGTCCCCGCGGCGGCCAGCACTTCCCGCACCTCATCCGCGCCCAGCGGGCTGAAGGACAGGTCAAGCGAGCGGGAGAGAATAGTCGGCAGTATGAGCGACTTGTTCGAGGTTATGATGATGATGTGGGTGCCTGCCTGCGGCTCCTCGATGGTCTTGAGCAGCGCGTTCTGGCCTTCCACCCTGATCGTGTCCGCGCCGTCGATCAGCACGCCATAGCGGCCCGAGACCGATTTCTTCGACAGGCGCTCGATGAGCCAGCGGACCGTGCCCGGCTCGCTCCGGTCCGCGTCGCCGATGGGGATGCTCCCCTTATCGTCCGGCAGGAGCTCTATAATGTCCGGGTGCGAGCCGCCCGCCGCCTGCAGGCAGGAGGGGCAGGCGCCGCAGGGCGGGTCGCCGGCGCCGCAGGAGAGCGCGGCC
>JAKJGD010000636.1 GCA_022704585.1 Spirochaetota bacterium
CGGGGGCAATGAGTTTTATTGTAAGGTCATAGAGGCGTATGGTGTCTTTACCTGCCAGGATGTTCTGGTTCTCGTTGACGATCTTTTCCTGGTCCCCGGTTTTCAGCCTTGCCCTGCCGCGATTGACCGTCAGCTGGAACTGGTTGTCCTTGTCCTGGGACAGACTGACATCGGAATCCTTGAGGGATATTTTTGAATCTCCTGATGCGATCGTGACCACCTTGTCGCCGGCATTCTTGCCTGTCTGTTTCGCATTTATGGTGCCCTGGATGAACTGGATGTCGACTTCTTTATCAGAATATGCCAGTAGGATCATGCTGTTTTCGTTCAGGGTGATGGTTGTACCGTCCTTAAGTCGAATGACGGCCTCAGCGCTCTCACCGGTGCGAATTGTGTCGTAGTTGTAAAGGTCGGAGTCCTTGAAAATCTCGTCCCACACGACCTGCGCGGTATATTTTCGTTCAGCCAGGTTGGATTTTGAAACAAGCTTGCCAATCAGCTCGGTGCTGCCTGCGCCTGCATGTCTGTTGATATTATAATAGAGCAGGGTCCCGAGAACGGCAAGAATCGTTATGCCGGAGAGGGCCGCGATAACGTCACTTTTCGATAATCTCATACTTTTCTTCACCGCGATCGATCATTTGCCTGATGGCTTCTTCCGAGAGGTTCTTGCTGAATTCGAAACCCATCAGCTGCTGCAAATCCTTTACTGATTTCGGCCTGGTCGGATCGTCGGCGCGGCCCAAAACCGCATAGACTTTCTGGGGCTCCATCTTCCCCTTGACCTTGATCTCCTGCATTTTCTCCACGGCAAAAATGCCTTGTACCAGATTATACGAGTCATCGCTGATAAGAATATCGGTACCGAAGGGTTTGTTGAGCGCCTCGAGACGGGATGCGAGGTTAACTGCATCGCCGATGACCGTGTATTCCATGCGGTTCTCAGACCCGATCTGGCCGGCGAGGACGTTGCCGGTGTTGATACCGCACCCTATCTGGATGATCGGCTTTTTGGGGCCGCCGCGGTCCTTATTGAAAATAATCAGCTCCCTGCGCATATCCAGGGCGCTGTTTATCGCGTTCTCCGTGTCGTTGCCCTTGGAAATCGGGGGGCCCCATACAGCCATGATCGCGTCGCCAATAAACTTGTCCACGATTCCGTTGGTTCCCTCTACGCAGGCGACCATCTTGGTCATGTACTTATTAAGGAATTCAACGACCTCTTCAGGTTCAAGCTTCTCCGATATTGAGGTAAAAGCGCGTATATCGGAGAAGAGTATTGCAACCGTTTTACGCTCGCCGCCGAGACGGAGCTCGTCACGGAGAGCGGCTTCGGCGATTTCCTTGTTGACGAACTTGCCGAAAGCGTTCTTGATCTTTTCGCGCTCTTCAAGTCCTTTGCCCATTTCGATAAACGTGCTGGTAAGCTGTCCGATCTCATCGCGCGACGTGGGTATGATGTCAACCCGGTATTCGCCTTCAATGATCTTTTTAGTGGCCCCGACCAGCCGTACGATCGGTGTTGTTATCGTCTTCCCGAAGAAGAATATGA
>JAKJGD010000637.1 GCA_022704585.1 Spirochaetota bacterium
CCCTCCCTGCCCAGTACGGCCATGACCGCCGGGGTCTCGGTTTTCGCAAGGGGTATTCTCAGATCCAGTGCGGCATTTTTTTTAAACCTGAGCTCGTTCAAAAAGAGGACGTCATCGCTGTCCCTGCGTACAAGGAGCGTCTCCGCGGTCCTGCTCGGCACGGGCCAGCGGGTTATCATGGGATACAGATATTTTCCAGGATCTATCACCATGATAACGAACCCGAACGGTGCGCCTTTGCCCGGTATGTCCGTGAGGGGCGCTATGACCGAAAGATGCAGCGGCGTATCCTCCGCCTCACGGTGGAAATCGGAGAGGATGACCCCTGTCGAAGCGCGCGCATCCTTGAAATATTTCGGGACATGGCCTTCGATCGAGAAGGCCCCCCCCTTAACTATAAGGCGAACAGCACCGCCGGCATCCAGCAGGTAGATGGAATCGTACTGGTACGCGGACCGCATGGTAGTCAGCCAGTTATCGATCTGCCATCGTGCCGCATCATTCAGGGGATCGCCGAAAAAACGGCGCACCAGGGAGATGAACATGGTGTTACCCGAAAGCGTGGCACCGTCACCCAGGCGCTCCCTCCGCCAGCCGGCAATTTCGTCAACCTTCAGCTCCGCTATCGAAACCAGGTGCTGCTCCATCTGGGAGCGGTACTGGTCGCTGAACTTGTTGTAATTGATAAAACCGATGGAAACAATGCCCAGGGACAGGACCATAAAGAGGCCGAGAATCGCGAACGGCACCGGTTTCCGATCGTCGATCGGAAGGGACACGGCGAGCAGGCGGTGCCGGAATATCGCCCACGCGAACATGAGGGAGCCGACCGCGTAACCCTGCGGCAGCACGTTAAGCTGCATTCCCGGCATCAGGTTGAAGGTTGGTACCAGGGTAACGACCAGCATTATCAGGGTCCCGGCGGCTAGCCAGGCCGCCTGGCCCCGGTGCCCCCGCTCCATGCGGACCGACATCACTAAAAGCACTACCAGGCCGGCGAGCGTTACCAGGTTGGCATAAAGAATATGTGTCAGGAAAAAGGGACCAATAACGCGCACGGAATGTTCGGGAATAAAAAACGGGCCGGTCCGGGTGAAGAGCACATCGCGCGCCACCCAGAGCCCGTGCCAGGTGTTCGTCCAGAGCATCGCCTGGGTGACGACGGGCACCACGAAAAGAAGCGCAATGCGGGCTTTAGAGAGGACCGTCGGCTTGCCCACAAAATGAAACACGAAAATAAGCCAGAGTACCGGGGTAACGGCAAAGCAGGGAATGCGCATATTGAACCAGAAGAGGGCCCAATCTTCCGTAGGGCCCAGGAGGGAAATCCCCTGAAACAGGGACAGCAGGCTTACCAGAAGGGCGATCCAGAGGTAGATGCCCGCGGCCGGCACGGTCTTCCGATAACGGCGGGCATACCAGGCAATGATTGCCATTACCACGGTGGTGATGATTATTGAGATGAAATATGCGGCATGCTGCCAGGTCATGAACGCCCTACTCTCCTCCTCGCCAGGAAACGAATCATTCAAACTGCTTGG
>JAKJGD010000078.1 GCA_022704585.1 Spirochaetota bacterium
GAGCCAGCTACGCCGATGATGAGGTTCCACAGCAGGCCCATTCCCCGCCCCTTCATAATGAGACCGGCCAGCCATCCAGCCAGGAGTCCGATAGCCAGCAGAACGAGAATGCTTGTTAATGTCATGACAGATTCTCCTTGTTTGTATTATGAAATTTATTCTTCCATTGATAGAAGCTATCCTGTTCGATAGAATAAATCAACAATAAAAACTCAATCTCGCGCCCTGCATGGCGGAATTACCGTCCGGATGGATTATAATTTTTATGCTGAATGTGGATTTTTTAATGTTAAGACATTGACTATATACTAAAATACTGTTATATTAGCATAATTAATTATAAAGGAGGAGAGATATGAGTTCATCATCAAATTCATTTTGCAGAGACGGCTCTTGCCGGAATTATCGGGCGAATGATTCCATATATGACGGAAGGCTTTGCGAAAGGTCGCATAACTTTTTCTCATTCAAGTATATTTCATGGTAAAATACAGTTAGAAGTGAATTATGAGGAATTATTGAAAAAATGCCGCTCCTCTGGAGCGGCATTTTTAACCATTGCTTTTCACTTGTAACTATTCTCTGCCTTATGCCAGCTTCTTTTTATAGGACTGGATCAGCTTCTCCGCCTTCTTGTACTCGCCCTTGAAGATGTAGAGCATGCTGAGCTTGGTGAGGTCTATGACCTTCGGCTCGCGCGCGGCCATGTCCCCTTCCAGCTCGGTGATCGCCTCTTCCAGGTCGCCGATCTCCTTCATCTTGCTCTCGTAGGTCAGCTTTTCCAGATACTTTTTAAACCGGGCGTATTCCGGCCTGCACTCGAGTGCGTCGGTCAGGTACTTGACCGCGTGGTCGTACATGCCCAGGTAGAAATAGCAGAACCCGTAGTAGCGGTTAATGAACGACTTGTCCTCTGCCAGGTCTTTGATCCGGTCCAGGCACTCGATGGCCTTGCGGTACTGCTTCCACTCGTAATAGATGTGGGAGAGGAGGTAGTTGGCCTTGAGGTGCCGCGCGTCAACGGCGACCACCTCGAGCAGAAATTTCTCCGCTTTCTTGTAGTTTTCCTGGCTGTAGTGGACCAGCCCCAGGTAGTAGTTCCCTTCCAGGAAGCGCGGCTCGCGTTTGACCGACTCGGTGAAGTATTTCAGCGCCTGTGCGTAATTTTTCCGGTTGTAGTGCTCGACCCCAAGGTTCAGGAGCACGCGGTAATGCTGGTCGATCTTGAGCGCGTCAAGGTATGATGTTATGGCCGCTTCCGCGTCGCCCTGCCGCGCGTATATCTCGCCGATATTGTTGTAAGCGGCCACGAACTCCGGGTGACGGTCTATCGCGCGGCGGTATTCGCCTATCGCTTCGTCAAGGTAGCCCTGGTTGGAGAGCTCAAGGGCGCGGTTGTAAATGACGACTGCATCTCTTGGCACTGAGTTCGGTATCATGGTTGTTCCTCTCGCGATCGGTTTTGACTGTATGCAACGGCCCACGCCTGCCCGGCGGGCGGCGGACCGCATCATTACTGATATCGGCCTGTTGCGCTGAATTTTTAAGTAAAAGTTTACCTGATACCGGGACCGGATTTGTCCCTGGAATCGGCCATATTTTGGTCCGGAGCGGGTTTTAATCTTGACAATTGCCCGCCGGTATATACTCTGAGGGGTCGGTTTAAAGAATCAGCCCCGCCGTATTTTTGAAAGTGAGTTCATGACATATGTTCGGAAAAAAGATCAATAATACCAGGGTCTGGCCTGTCACCCTCAAGATCATAATAACCTTCAGCCTGTTTATACTCATCTCGAATTTTTCGTCCAATTACATCAATTACATATTCAACCGGTCGCAGCTCCTGGCCCTGATGAACCAGCTCCTCACCAAAGACCTGAAAAACATGTACGCGTACTGCAACGATCAATTCGAGATTTACCAGCTGGACAAGAACATGGAGGGGTCCATCGACGCCATTGAAAAACGGGGCGTGCACGAGCTGAAAAACACCAAGGCCCTCTTCCTCGGGGTAAGGGGCGATGGAAAGATCCTGTTCCAGGCCTCCCGTCCCGGGCTTCCCCGGCACGGCGCTTTCGCCGACGCTGCAGGCCTGGCCCTCCTGAATCGGGGCCTCGCGGCCATGAAGGACGAGGGCTCCATCACCTTCCACTACAATGACGAGGAATATTTCGGGATGTACAAATACAATCCCCGGTGGTCCGCCTTCATCCTCAGGGCCGAGGAGGTGAGCGAGTTCTATGCCGAGTCACGCGCCAACTTCCGCATCATCAGCATTGTGATCATCGCCATTACGGTGGTCGTGGGTGTCGTCGGGATTTTCATCCTGCGCTTCCTGCTGCGTTACATCGACGTGATCACGCGCTCCATCATGCGGATGATCAAGTCCCAGCAGCTCGAGCTGATAGACCTGTCCGGCGCGACCAACGACGACATCACCTACATGGGCGCGGCTTTCAACTCGCTCTCGAGCACGGTCGACAACGTGATCGGCATTTTCCGCAAGTTCGCCAACCAGGACGTGGTCAACAGGGCCTACCGCGACCGCGTGGTCAAGCTCGAGGGCACCCGGCGCGAGTTGACGATACTCTTCTCGGACATCAAGAGCTTCACCTTTATCACTGAGACCCTGGGCAACGAGATCATCAACCTGCTGAACCTGCACTACGACCGGGCCATCCGCGAGATCGTCGGCCTGGACGGCGTGATCGGCTCGATCATCAGCGACGCGCTCCTGGCGGTGTACAGCGTGCTGGACGGCTCCGGCAAGAACAAGTCCTACCAGGCGGTCATGTCCGCGCACCGCCTGCAGGAGGTAACGGAGACGCTCCGCATACGGATGGGAAACATCCGGGACGAGATGATACGGCAGAACGGGAAGCTCACGGCGGAGGAGGAAAAGATCTACAAGGCGGTGCTCCTGGAAATCGGGGTCGGTATAGATGGCGGCGAGGTCTTTTACGGCACGCTGGGGTCCTACGTGCGCATGACGAACACGGTCATCGGCGACAACGTCAACGCGGCGTCGCGGATGGAGGGCCTGACCCGCGTGTACAAGGTGCCGGTCATTTGCTCGGAGTACGTCAGGGGCGACATCGAGGCGAACGTCGAGGGGCACGGGATCCACTTCATCGAGCTCGACACCGTCATGGTGAAGGGAAAAACGACCGGCCAGAAGATCTACTGGCCCGTGCCGGATGCGGAATACGACGGCGCCCTGTCAAAGGATCTGGCCGCCTTCGAGCTGGGGCTCGAGCTCTACTACAAGGGGGACTGGATCGGCGCGCACACGAAGTTCAAGAAATGCACCCTCCCGGTCGCGGAGGTGTTCGTCGAGCGGACGCGCGAGCGTCCCCCTAAAGGGTGGAACGGAATATGGGAAATGAAAACGAAATAAAAGACTTCAGGGAAACGAAAAAGGTGGAGGAGATCATCGAGGCGGCGGAGAAGGATTCGCTCCATGATTCGCCGACCCGCGGCCACGACGTTCCGGCCGCGGACGCCGTCCCCCTGCCCGTGCAGAAGCGCTCTCCGTTCCTCCCTGAGGAGATCCATGACTTGGACAGCACGTCGCAGGTATACTCCCTCGAAGAGGAGTACGCCCGCACCCGGAAGAACAGGAATTACCGGCTTTACCTGTTCATCCTCGGCTTCATCACGTTCGTGGTGATCTGCGTGCTGGGATTCAAGCTGTACCGGGAGTGGCGAGACTCGATCGTGGATGTGAGCATCACCGAGTTCGAGGACCTGCGGCTCAAGGACGTGATCGATTCGGCGCGGAAGCGGGGGAGCAACATAGACGTGTTCCGCATCGAGCTGAAGGTGCTGGAGGCGGAGATGCTCACGGCAATGCTCGGGGTGCGGCGCGAATCGTACGCCCGGGAGATGGCCGTGCTCTCGCAGGGGCTCGGCGACGCGGAGACGGACGCGAAGATCGCCGCGATCCGGCGCGAGGAGGAAGCGCGGCTGAAGAGCGTGCGCGCCTCGTACAACGGGCTCATGGCCCGGAAGCGCTCCCAGATCTACGCCCAGGAGGAAGAGCGGGCGAAAGAGGAGGAGGAGTTGGCGAAGCAGGGCGCCGCGGCCCGCAGCTCGAACACCGACCGCCTCTACGAGCTCCACATGAAGCGGCTCCAGGACCGGCAGGAGACCGGCGTGGACGCGCTGAAGAAATACTACGACGGGTACATGGACTATGTCATTATGAAATACAATCCCGTGTTCGCTCAGCCGGCGGCCGGGATCACCGGCGGAAGCGGTCCCGCCCTGACCGCAGGCGGCGCGCTCCGGGAATACGATCCCCTGCTGGACGAGTACGGGTTCAGCCCAAGCGACTTCGGCTCGCTCAGGAAGCGGATCGGCGACGAGACGATCGTGCTGAAGAGGCTGATGCGCGTGCCGTACCAGAACTCGGTGCCGCAGGCGCTCAAAGCGCTGGACGTCCTGACCGGGACCATCGTGCGTGATTACGAGGACCTCTGGTCCAGGCTGACCGGGGCGCTGGCCTCGAAAAACCAGCTCATCAAGCAGTACGAGTATCCCCTTGACTTCGTCCTCTCGGCAAAAAAGGAGAATGGCCTCATACTGGACCCGCGGGAGAACGACTCCATCCTTGTGTACATGAACCGCTCCCTGAAGATCGAGGACGGCCGGACCGCGTCGGTCTACAACGGCGACCGGTACGTGGGCAGGATACGGCTCTACCGCGACCTGCGCGGGACCTACCGCGGCTCGGTGGTGTCCCTGGCGAACAAGAACGCGGTCATCAGGCCCACGAACAGGGTAATGCTCGACGCGAAGAAATGACCCGGCTCCCGCCGGCGAGGGGACCCCATGATCATCGCCACCTACAATGCAAATTCAATCCGGGCGCGGATGCCGGTCATCGAGCGATGGCTCGCCGGGGCCGCGCCGGACGTGCTCTGCCTCCAGGAGACGAAGGTAGAGGACCGTGATTTCCCCGTTGAAGCGATCGAGGCGCTGGGGTACCGTGCCGTGTTCAGGGGCGAGAAGTCCTACAACGGCGTTGCGATACTCTCCCGCCACGAGATCGAGAACGTGTCGTACGGGTTCGACGGCGCGGGGAGCGACGAGGGCACCCGCCTCGTTTCCGCGCGGATCCTCGGCATCGACATCGTCAATACCTACGTACCGCAGGGAACCTCCCCCGATTCGGAACGGTTCCAGTACAAGCTGGGCTGGTTCGGGCGGCTGCTCGAGCACTTCACCGGAAACTACAGGACCACGGACCGGCTTATCTGGCTTGGCGATTTCAACGTGGCGCCCGAGCCGATCGACGTGCATGATCCGAAGCGGCTCCTGGGCCACGTGGGCTTCCATCCGGACGAGCACCGGGCGCTGGCTGCGGTCAAGGCCTGGGGGTTCACCGACGTGTTCCGCAAGCACGAGCCGGGCCCGGGCCACTACTCCTTCTGGGACTACCGGGTGCGGGACAGCGTGGCGCGCGGGCTCGGGTGGCGGGTCGACCATATCTTTGCGACCGGACCCCTGGCCGCGGCCTCGGTACGCGCCTGGATAGACCGCGGGCCCCGTGTCGGCGAGCGGCCCTCGGACCATACCCCCGTCGCGGCCGAGTTCTCCGTGTGAGGGGGCGGAGGTGACCACTGGAAGAACCATCAGACGCATGGTGTGGGCCGTGATCGTTGCGCTCCCGCTCCTCTCGGTAGCGGCGGAGGAAAAAGCCCCGGGCCCGAAGGACCCGGTGTCCCCGTCCGCCGACTTCCGCGGGAAGGTGGAGAGCGGCGGGTCATGGGTCCGCGCGGCGCTGGTTACGGCGCAGGGCGGGCGCATCGAGGGCGAGTTGCTGCTTCCTTTCGCGACCCTCGAACTTGGAGTACCGGCGGACGGCACTGCGAAGAAAAGACCGGTCCCCCTCGCGGAGATCGCCTCCATCGAATTCACGCGATGGCGGGGACAGCGGCGGCAGAAGAACGAATACGCGTTCTATCCCTCTCTCATCCGGGTGACCCTGGCTGACAAAACCGCTCTGGAGACCGGCGCGGGCATCCGGGTACTGCACAAACTTCGCCTGAGGACCGGAGAGCGCTCGCGCACACTCTATTCGTATTTTTTCGATTACCGCGAGAAAGACGCGTGGAAAAACTCCGGCGAAAAGGACATGGCGTATCCGGAAAAGAACCCGCACGGAGAAACGGTCATAAAGATCGAGCTGGTTCACTCTTCTGAAACGTCTCCCCTGGATGCGATCATCAAGCTGTTGAGCAAATAATAATTCGCAGCAGCCTCGTTGCATAACTCAATAATCGACGATATTGTCTCCGTCGTCTTCAATAACGCCCCCATCCCCCATAGAGGGCGCGTGGGACATATCTTCATTTGAAAATACATGCTTAATGGTGTATATAACCGGAATGTATCGTATACAATATACACATGAAATTTTTTTATTGCCCTGCGTTGCTCCTCAAGTGGGGTTCCTTCTTGGCAATGTCATCCGCAAACATTCAATTTTTTTCAAATCATTCAGCCATTTTTTGATGTGCCGGAATCTTGCCAGACAACGGTGCTGTATCATGGTACGTTGTGCGTGCAAGGAGCCGGCGCCCGCACTTCAGCTGTTGCGGGAACGTTATTACGTATTATAACTGTTAGTCGAATGACCATCGCGGAAGAGATATAGACCGCATCCCGGCTCAAAATTACTGGTATCATGTGAAACAACAAGACAAAGAGTTTTTGCCTGGGAATATTAAACAAAGCTGATTGGACGATTAAACAGCTGGAAATATTGACGCAAGGGGAGGGTCTGCCATGAGGAAGCGTGGTATCCGGAATTTTCTTTTTCACCTGGTTGCGGCGGTCTGTGCCGTTCTGGCGCTGTGCCACTTCGTGTGGACGGATGCACGGGCGTGTGATGTCGCCGTCGTGTCCGGGAAGATCACGGCCAACGGGAGGCCCCTGATATGGAAGAACAGGGACTGTTCCGCGAACTGGCACCAGCAGGTAGCGTTCTTCCCCGGCGAGTATGCCGGCCCCGGCAGCTATATCATGGTCCACGATTATGACGATGTCGCGAATATGAATAACGGCACCCCGGTCAATCCCTCGGGCGGGCTGAACCAGGCAGGCTTCGCGATCGCCTGCACCTCCGTGTACGAGGACTTCATGCCGACCAACGAGGCAATCAATATCAACACCATGCTCATCTGGGAGGCGCTGAAGCGGTGCGTGACCGTAAGCGATTTCGAGAACCTCGTGAGGGAGTGGCACACCTGGCACGTCGGCAAGGTCATCAGCGGCAACTTCGTGGTCATTGACGCCCGCGGCGGCGCCGCGCTCTTTGAATGTTATACCGGGTCCGTGCTGGGGCTGATCCGGCCGGTGCAGTTCCGGAAGTTCGACGCGAACACCGGCAGGGTGACGGACCAGTACGGGATCACGCTGCGCTACCCGTCGGGCGGCTATTGCGGGTACGAGAACCGCGCGAACAACAATTCCTACATCTTCATCAATTACGGGGAGGAGCGGAAAGTGCGGGCGGACGAGATCCTCTCGGCCCTGGCCGGCTCCGGCACCCTGGACTACCGCTCGGTCATGCGGCTCGTCGCGCGCGACGTGAACGGCAAGCAGATTGCCGCGAGCTCGTCGGACAGCAACT
>JAKJGD010000079.1 GCA_022704585.1 Spirochaetota bacterium
GCGGGGGCGGACTACCTGGGGGTGAGCCCGGTGTTCGCGACCGGCACCAAGTCGGACGCGGGCGCGCCCTGCGGGGTTGAGACGCTCACGGCGATACGGCGCGCCTGCCGCGTGCCGGTGGTCGCCATCGGCGGGATAGACCTCCTGAACGCGGACGAGTGCATTGCCGCGGGCGCGGACATGGTCTGCGCCATTTCGGCCGTGGTGACGCGGCCGGACGTGTTTGCGGAAATAATAAAGTTTCAAAGGAAGTACGGCTTATGACACAACTCGAACAGGCGAAAAAAAATGTAATCACCCCCGAGATGCGCTCCGTTGCGGAGCGCGAGCCCCTCTCGGCCGAAGAGATCTGCGCGGATATCGCGGCCGGGAGGACCGTGATCCTTAAAAGCGGGCTCCACAACTGCGCCCCCGTGGGGATCGGCAGGGGGCTTTTAATCAAGATAAACTCGAATATCGGGACGTCGATGTTCAACAATGACCCGGCAAAGGAGCTTGAGAAGCTCGCGGTGAGCGTGCGCTACGGCGCGGACACGGTCATGGACCTGTCCACGGGCGGCGACATACACGCCATGCGGCGGACCATCCTGAAGGAGTCGCGGATACCGGTCGGCACCGTGCCCGTGTACGAGGCGATCGTGCGCTGCCCCGACGTGGCTGGCCTGTCGGAGGACGACTTACTCGATTCGATCCGCACGCATATACAGGACGGGGTGGACTTCATCACCGTGCACTGCGGCGTGACCCGGTCGTGCATTCCCCTTCTTGAAAAACGGATCATGGGCGTGGTCTCCCGCGGAGGGAGCTTCCTCATCAAGTGGATGCTCCACCACGACAGGGAGAACCCGCTCTTCACCCGGTATGACGAGATCCTGGAAATGGCGCGGGAGCACGACGTGTGCCTGAGCCTGGGCGACGGGCTCCGGCCCGGGTGCCTGGCCGACGCCACGGACGCGGCGCAGATCGAGGAGCTGAAGACCCTGGGCCGGCTGGCAGCGCGGGCGCGCGAGCGCGGCGTGCAGGTCATGATCGAGGGACCGGGCCACGTTCCGCTCCACATGATAAAGGAAAACATCGAGCTCCAGAAGAAATACTGCGACGGCGCCCCCTTCTACGTGCTGGGGCCGCTGGTGACCGACTGCTCGCCCGGGTACGACCACCTGACCGGGGCGATCGGCGGCGCGCTGGCGGCGACCTACGGCGCCGACTTCCTCTGTTACCTCACGCCCACGGAGCACCTGGGGCTCCCGGAGCTGAATGATGTGATCGACGGGGTGATCGCGTCGAAAATAGCCGCGCACGCGGCGGACATAGCCCGGGGCATACCGGGCGCGCGGGACCGCGACGACGCCATGTCGCGCGCGCGGAGCAACCTTGACTGGGAGGGAATGTACGCGCATGCGATGAACCCGGAGCGGGCGCGGGCCATCCGGAAACAGACCGGCAAGGACGGCGAGGAGGTCTGCACCATGTGCGGCGACTTCTGCTCCGCGAAGATCAACCGCGAGTGCAGGACGCGGTACGGTTCATGAAGCTTTCCGATATAGGCGGCGAATTCGCCTTCATAAAGCGGGTAACCGGCGCGCCGGGGAGCGATCCCTCAGTGGTCCGGGGCGTCGGCGATGACTGCGCCGTGCTCGAGACCGGCGGGAGCGAATACACCCTGGTCACGGTCGACATGATGGTGGAGAACACGCATTTCTCGCTCGACTGGTACAGTCCCTTCCAGCTCGGGAGCAAGCTCATGGAGGTGAACGTGTCCGACATCATTGCCATGGGCGGGACTCCGCGCTGGGCTTTTATCTCCCTGGCCCTGAAGGCTGACACGCAGGTCGAGTTCATGGACGAATTCTACCGCGGGCTGTACGCCTCCGCGGCGGTGCACGGCGTGGTGCTCGCCGGCGGCGACACGACGCGCGGGCGCGAGATGGTCCTGAACCTCGCCCTGGCCGGCAGCGTGGAAAAAGAGCGGGTGCGCCTCCGCTCCGGCGCGCGGCCCGGAGAGCTCATCTGCGTGACCGGCACCCTGGGAAAGAGCGAGGCGGGCCTCCGTCTGCTCATGGACGGGAAGCGCACCGGCTACCTTTCCGGCTACCTCGAGCCTCATTGCCGCCTCGCGTCCGAGGGCCGTGCGATCGCGCGCAACGCCGGCGCCATGATCGACGTGAGCGATGGGCTGGCGAGCGAGGTGGGGCACATCTGCGAGGAGAGCGGCACGGGCGCGCGCATCGACCGGGATGCGATCCCCCTGTCGCAGGAAACGCGCGATGCCGCGTACGCGGCCGGCGGAGATCCGTATGACTACGCCCTGTACGGGGGCGAGGATTTCGAGCTGGTATTCACTCTGGCGCCGGACAGGCTCGGCGCGCTGAAAAGCGAATTTTCCGACTTCACTGTTGTGGGCGAGGTCCTCCAGAAGAAGGAGGGGATCTTCATGCTGCACGGGGGCCGGCATATAGACATGAAAGGCGGGTTTGACCATTTTTCCGGTTAAAGATTATGCGAACAGCCCGGCCGCATCTGAAAAAACTTACAACTTCGGACTCGCGCGGAATTTCATTCAACAGCACTACATGGAAATAAAAAATATTCCGTGATAATATCTTGACATAGATTAAGGGTATTGAAAAAAGAGAATAACTCTTTACCCAGGCAGATGACCAGTTTTATTCATGAAGAAGTATGGCGCGTTCACGAGCTTTTTTGTCAGTCGGTTCGATTTCATCGTACGTTTTTTTTACTGCAAGCTGAGGCTTTTCAGGCTTGTCAACAGGCTCATGCCGCGGGTATACAGCAGCGATTTTCACTCGCTTGACGGCTACTTCGGGATAATCAGAAGGCAGATGGAGAGCCATGGGTTTTCCATCAAGGGCAAGTCCGTGCTCGAGATCGGTCCCGGGAACTCCTTTATCAACGCCTACAACTTCCTCCACGCCGGCGCGCGGAGCGTAACGCTCATCGACAAGTATCCGCGCCATTGCGATTCCGTCGCGCAGCGCTCATACGTGCGGAGCGAGATCGACTTTTTCAAAGTACGCTGGAGCGTGGACCGTTTCGAATACGTCGACAACACTACCTGCATGCCGGACCCGAAATACATACGGTTCATCGCCGGCGACCTTGCCGATGTCGATTTCGGCGAGCGGGTGGACTTCATCTACTCGATCGCCGTTCTCCACCATATCCGGGACCTGCCCCGGTACATACGCAAGATGAGCGACATTCTCGCCAGCGGCGGCATGCTCTTCCATGTCATCGACCTCAAGGACAAGTTCCATTTTTTCGGCAACCCGTTTCTCTTCTACAAGTATTCCGATTTCACGTGGGACCTTCTGCTGACCGAGGACTCCATCACCTATACGAACCGGGTCCGGTACGGGGAATATATCGACCTGTTCACCTCGAATGGCTTCGAGCTGGTCTGGAAGGTCGTGCGCGAATACGAGGTGCCGGACATCAGGCTCGCGCCGCGGTTCTCGGGAAGGGACGACCTCCACATCGGCGACGCGCAGCTGCTTTTCAGGAAGAAATAACCCTTTATCGACAGGCGCGCAAACGTTTGCGCGCCTGTCGCTCGGTGCTACTTCGAAATGTTAAACGAATCCAGGATCGTGCCCTCCGGCGTCACTGCCTCGCAGAAGAGCTCGTCGCCGCGGACCTCGAACTTGCAGTAATGAAGTGACTCGATCGCTATCACCACGTTCGGCTCGCCTATCCTGGGGGAGTAGAGCGGCGCGCCGCCGCCCGCGGTGGTCAGGTGCGTAACGCCGCCCACCTCGGCCCGCGCGTAATAGTGGTTGTGGCCCGCGATGACCAGCGATACGCCGTACTTGACGCAGAGGGGCTGGATATAGTTCTGCACGCTCGTGTTGTTCGCGTGCCCCTCGAACAGGTCGGAGCTCGCGCACGACCAGCCCGGCTCGTGCAGCGCGATTATCTTCCAGGTCTTGGTCGATTTCGCCAGGTCCTGCTCGATCCAATTGTACTGGGCGCTGCCGGGGGAATACGAGGCGTACTGGTCCACGATGACTACGTGGACGGGGCCGTAATCATATGACCAGTAGCGGTTTGCCACGTAGGGAAACGCGAAGTATTTTTTAAATGTTTTGCCGTCGTATTCATGGTTTCCCATGGGCGGCGTGAACGGCACCGAGGCGAGGAAGGCCTGGGCGTTCGTCAGGCTCTTGTTGAAGAACTCCTTGTTCCATGTCGCTTCGAGGCCGTCGAAGGCTATATCTCCGACGCCGATGGCGAGGGTCTGGTAGTTGGTCTCCGGGTCGTCAGTAAAATTGGATATGACCCCCGCGCACACCTGGTCATGCGTGGTGGTCGCGGAGCGGGTATCGCCGAATGCCAGGAAATTGACGTCGGTCGCGTCCGCTGCCGGCGCAGTGTAGAACGAGCCGGTACGGGTCAGGCCACCGCCCATGGCCCGGTAGTAATACTTCGTGCCGGGCTGGAGCCCGCTGATCGTGTAGGAGTGAATGTGCTGGTTCGTCGAACTGCTGTTCTCGGTCGTCGTCACTTTCCCCAGCGTGTAGATCCCCTCCTGCGTGCCCCACTCGAGCGTGCAGGTATTGGTTGCCGTCATCTGCCACATGACCTTCATAGCGGTATTGCTGCCGGTGTAGATGAGATAGGGGTTCTTCCCGCCGGAATCGTCGCACGCGGCGGCGAGAAGAACGGCGGAAACAATTAATGAGAATAACCAGAGTTTCCTTTTAAACATTATGACCTCCCGATTGATATGGTGGTAAAATAACGCGGCCGGGTGACCGGCTTCCGTGGTGCTTAACAGTCACGGTACAGTCAGCATATACCGATAACTATCGGCCTGTCTTCTCAATATCAGAGAAAATCTGAAAATGAGAACCGGCGGGTCGGTTTTTTTAATTTTTTTTTACCCCTCGATTTACTCTGTGGACCAATACTGATACTCTGACACCAGCCCCTGACATTCAGTTTTCCGGGGGGTTATTGCTGAAACGCTCCCTGTAAGCAAGGGGAGACAGGCCGGTTACTCCCTGGAATGCCCTGTAAAAAGTCGAAAGGCTCTCATAACCGACAGAAAATGCTATATTGACTATATTCTGGTCTGTGGTTGTGAGAATACCTGCTGCTTTTGTAATCCTCAATTCATTTATATATGAAGAGAATTTTTTCCCCGTATAGCTGATAAACATTTTCCCGAAATAATCGTGGTTCATGCCGATGAGTGCGGCAAGCCCCTCGCGTGACACGTCCTCGGTATAGTGTTCCTTGAGGTAGGAGATGGCCTGCTCAAGCTTTGCCCGTATGTCGGGCGTTATGGCGGCGGGGGCGGACTTTTTCTCCTGCTGATCGCCAACCGGTGCTCCACTGTCCGTTCCCTCCCGGGTGGTCGAGAAGGACAGGAGCTTGGCCGGGACAACACGCAGGCGGCGGTCCATCACCATGCCGAGGGAGGCGATGAAAGCCAGGAGGCCGAGATAGCTCACCTTGGGAAGGATGAAGCTCAGGCCCAGGAAAGACACGGCAATGTCGTAGAGACCGGTGGCGATCGCCGCCGCCAGCCCGCTTGCCGCGATCCGGGCGTCTATATCTCCGCGCAGCGCCTCGCGCGTGATGAAGGCACAGACCACGACCAGGTAGAGCGCCAGGAGCACCTGGAACGGACGGAGGGTGTATGCCCGGAGCCAGTACGGGTCGTAGACTGACACTGCCATGAACGCGATCGCGCAGGCGAGCAGGAACTGCCAGCCACGGCGGACGGAAGAGCCCGGCCCCCGGCCGAAGATCCGCTCGAGGAAAAGGCCGATCGCTACCGGGGAAAAATAGAGGGACGCGTGCTCCGCGTAGAGCCAGAGGGGCGGCTCGTTCAGGTAGAGCAGCTTGATCCGCGTGTTGCCGATGTTCCAGATCCCGAGGAGCACGAGCGCGCAGCCGCCCCAGAGGAGCGACCGGTCAGCCCTTCGCCCCGCGCCTCGGAGGAGGGCCAGCGCCCCCGCCAGCACGAGCAGGAGCGCCACGGTCGCCCGGAGCTGGTCGCCCCGGATGATGCCGGTCACATGCCCGGAATAGCCGCCGAAGCGTACGGCGCCCGGGATGCCGATCTCGGGCCGCGTGGACCGGACCCTGAGGTAGAGGCGATCTCCTCCCGCGCCGGCCGGAAGGGGAACTATATGCCAGGGCCTGCCGTGAAATGCTACGGCGTCAGAGCCGGCCGGGTATCGGTACAGGAGCCTTCCCCGGTAGAACGCATCGAAGTCGTAATACACGCAGTCGAAATATACCGGGGGCTGTGCTTCGTTCAAGGCCGGGACGGGAACGCGGAGCCAGAGAACCGTATTCAGCCCCCGGCCCGGCGGATCAAGGGGCGACGTCGCGGTTTGCCACGGCCCGGCGGGCACGGGGTCGGCCGCGCGGTCCGGTTCAGTCCGATCGCCCCAGAGGTATTCCCATGCTCCGGGTTCCGCGCGGCCATGGGCCGGGAGCGGTGCAAGCGCCGTCACGACGCAGAGAGCGGCGAGCAGGGCGGCCTGTTTCAGGGAGAACCCGGTGCCATTTTTCATGCTGGTGCCTGGTACGGTTTTCATTCGCTCCTTTCGCTGCCGGATTACCGCATAAAAAGCGGTTCCTGTAAAGAACATTTCGGCAAGGGGTTCTTTCTTTGGAAACAGCATGGCCGTACTGCAGGCCGCTCCGCAACGGCCGGCAGAATAAACTAATTATTACTTGACGGAATAGCATGTTATGTTATATGCAAGTAATTCATCAAATTCAGACAAATAATAGACATGTCACTATTTTCCTCGCTTTTCAAGAAAAAGTATCCGATCATCGTGCCGCAGAGCGGCCATTCATTCTCTAAAAAGAATATCGAGTACAACGTCCTTGACATACTCAACCGCCTGAGAAGGGCAGGCTTTCAGGCCCATCTGGTGGGAGGGTGCGTCCGCGATATACTGCTCGGCAAGAAGCCGAAGGACTTCGATATCGTCACTGACGCCCGTCCCCAGCAGATCAAGCGGCAATTCCGCCGCTGTTTCCTGATTGGGAGGAGGTTCCGGCTCGCCCACGTGTATATCAGCCGAGACCGGTTCGTGGAGGTGGCCACGTTCCGCGCCGCCGTGGACCCGGAGCAGGCCGCGGACGGCACCTTCGCCGCGAACAATGTGTACGGGACCATCGACGAGGACGCGCAGCGCCGCGACTTCACCGTGAACGGCCTTTATTACAACAGCGCCGACGGCTCGCTCATAGATTACAGCGGCGGCCTGGAAGACCTCAAGAGGAAGGTGATCCGCTCCATAGGCGACCCGTGCCAGCGGTTCAAGGAGGACCCGGTGCGGATCATTCGCGCGGCGCGCTTCTGCGCACAGCTCGGGTTCACCGTTTCGAAAAATGACCTCAAGGCGGCACACGAGTGCGCGCCGCTGATCACGCAGTCTAACGCTCACCGCATGCTGGAGGAGCTCTACAAGATACTCCGGTGCAGCGCGTCCGCCGGCACGATAACGAAGCTGGATGAATTGAAGATACTGGGCAACTGGATACCGGAGCTGGCCCCCATGAAGATCCGGCAGGCCCTGCTGGCCCGGCTCTCCGCAGTGGACCGCAGACGGCAGGCGGGGGAAGAGAT
>JAKJGD010000638.1 GCA_022704585.1 Spirochaetota bacterium
GAACGTGCTCATATTTCCGCAGAACATGATTCCCTCGATCGACACGAAGGGAAAGCTCATTCTGGAAACAAAATCGAGCGTGTTTAAAAATCCCGACGGCCACGGCGGGAGCCTGACCGCTCTTTTCACCTCCGGCGCGCTGGCAGAGATGAAAAAGCGCGGGATCGAGACCATTTCCTATTTTCAGGTGGACAATCCGCTCGTTAAGATCGTGGACCCGGCCTTCATCGGATTCCACGTTTTGCGAAACGCGGACGTATCCAGCAAGGCGGTGAAGAAGGCATACCCGGAAGAGAAGGTGGGCGTTTTCGTACGCTTCAGCTCGGGCGCCATAGGCGTTGTGGAATATTCCGACCTCCCGGAGGAGAAGACCCGCAGCCTTGACGAAAAGGGAGAGCTCAGCTATTCGTCAGGCAGCATCGCCATACATCTCTTCCGGAGAGAATTCATAGAGAAGGTCACGGCGGGGACGGATATAGCACTCCCCTTTCACACGGCCCGGAAAAAAATAAAAACACTCACGGGCGAGACGGACGGGCTCAAGTATGAGAAGTTCGTGTTTGACGCGCTCCCGCTCACCGAGCACAACATCGTGTTCGAGACGCTGCGCGAGGACGAGTTTGCGCCCGTCAAGAATCCGTCCGGCATTGATTCAGTGGATTCGGCACGTAAGATGATGAGCGATCAGTGCCGGCGGTGGCTCGCTGCAGGTGGTGTCCGCGTGCCGGAAAAGACGGTGACCCTTGAAATTTCGCCTCTCGCGGCAGTTGAGCCGGAAGACATAGATCCAGCCCTTGTTGTGCCGGAACGGGAATCGGTATATATTTCTTAGTGCCGGAGGATGTGACAGATGACAGCATTACGAACGATCCGGAGGATGGCCGTGCCGGTAGTTATAGCGGCCCTCGCGTTGTCCGCGGCCTTGCAGGCGGCGCCGAAAGAGCGGGTCCTGGTCCTTGGCTTCGCTTCCCGCCAGCTCAACGACCTCCAGGACCGGCTTTTGCGCGAGGCCGTCCTCTACCGGCTCCATGCAAACGGACAGGGGATAGTATCCGTTATGGAGATAGAGGCGTTCTTCAGGGATGATTCGAAACGGTTTATCAGGAGACTCTCACATGCGGATGTCAGGACCCTCTGCGACGAGTTGAACGCGGGGGTGGCGGTTTTCGGATCGATCGCGCCGGTGGATGGCAGGCAGGACGAGGGTGAAATTCGGAAGGGGGGAAAATATGCCTGCCTTCTCATTATTTACAGAAAAAGCGACAACAGCTTCTCAAAGACAAAGCTCATGTTAATCGGCAGGGACAGCCTGTATCAGTTTTTCACTGATTGTGCGGCCGCTATCGCGGAAGAGATACGGCGTGTACCGGGTGACCGTTAATCCACCGCAATCATGACGCTCGAGGCCTTGATGACGGCCATCGCCGTCCCGCCCTCCCGGATGCCCAGGGCGTCCAGCGACGCCAGCGTGACGACGGCGACGATCTCCTGTCCGCCCGGCAGGCCGATCACG
>JAKJGD010000639.1 GCA_022704585.1 Spirochaetota bacterium
GTTGTACTTGTACCCCGCCTCCACCACGTCGTACTGCCAGAAGCGGGGCGAATTGACCCGCTCCCACGCGTCACGGTCGATGCCATGAAGGCGAAGGATGCCGGCGGTCCGCGCCCATTCCGCGTTGTCGGTGCAGAGCATGCCGCCCTCGCCGGTCGTCATGGTCTTGGTCGCGTAGAAGCTGAAACAGGTCATGTCGCCCAGCGCGCCGACCTTTCTGCCCCTGTACCAGGAGGGCATGCAGTGGGCCGCGTCCTCGATCACGGCGATGCCGTGCCTCTTTGCGACCGCGCAAATCTCGTCCATATCGCAGGGCTGGCCGGCAAAATGCATCGGCATGATCGCCCGCGTGCGGCCGGTGATCTTTTCTTCTATCTTATCCGGATCGATGTTATGGGTATCGCGCTCGATATCGACCAGGACCGGCCAGGCGCGGAAATAGCGCGCCACCTCCGCTGTGGCGGTGAACGTCATGCCGGGCACCAGGACCTCGTCGTCCTCTTTCAGCCCTATGGCCGCGAGCGCGAGATGGAGCGCGGCGGTGGCCGAGTTCACGGCGACCGCGCACCCGCACCCGACATAGTCCCTGAAGGCGCGCTCGAACTCGACGGTCCTGCTTCCGGCGGTGAGCCAGCCCTCGCGGAGCTGCAACGCGGCGGACGCGACCTCCTCCTCGGTGATGTAGGGCTTATGGAAAGGGACGTTCATACTATCCTATCGGCACGAAAAAGGGTATTATTCCGCAAAAAAGGGGGCAGCAGGGCAGAAAAACGGGCCTACACGCCGTAGTAGTCACGGTACCAGTCCACGAACTTCCCGATCCCCTTCTCAAAGGGCGTGGCCGGCGCATACCCGATATCGCGCACGAGATCGTCCACGTCCGCACAGGTCGCGGCCAGGTCGCCCGGCTGCATCGGCAGAAAATTCTTCACCGCCGGCCTGCCGATCTTTGTTTCCAGGAGCCCAATGAAATCGAGGAGCCTGACGGGCGACCGGTTCCCGATGTTGTAGATCCGGTAGGCCGCCTTCGAACGCGCCGGGTCCGGCGCGGTACCGCTCCAGCCGGGGTCGGCCTTCGGCGGCCGGTCGATGATCCGCACCACGCCCTCGACGATGTCGTCGACGTAGGTGAAGTCCCGCTCCATGTCGCCGTTGTTGAACACGTCGATCGTCTTCCCCTCGATGATGGCCTTCGTGAAGAGGAACGGCGCCATGTCGGGCCTGCCCCAGGGGCCGTACACGGTGAAAAACCGCAGTCCGGTTGACGGTATGCCGAAGAGGTAGCTGTAGGTGTGGGCCATCAGCTCGTTGCTTTTCTTGGTGGCGCCGTAGATGCTCACGGGGTGGTCCACATTGTCCGAGGTGCTGAAAGGCATCTTCTCGTTCAGGCCGTACACCGAGGAGCTGCTCGCGAACACGAGGTGTTTTGTTTCGCTGCTGCGGCAGGACTCAAGCACGTTCACGAACCCGGTGATATTCGAATCGATGTACGCGTACGGGTTCTCGAGGGAA
>JAKJGD010000640.1 GCA_022704585.1 Spirochaetota bacterium
CGGGAGCGCAACATATACGTCGAGTGGTCCGTAAACGAAAAGGTTGCGGTCGAGGTGGCCTTCGCCGCCTCAATCGCCGGCCTCCGGTCGATCTGCGCCATGAAGCAGAACGGCGTAAACGTGGCCTCCGACTTCCTGCTGCACGTGGCCCTCTCGGGCACCAGGGGCGGCATGGTGCTGGTCCACTGCGACGACCCGGGCGCGCTCTCCAGCATAAACGAGGGCGAGTCCCGTCATTTCGCGCGCATGCTCGAGCTGCCGCTCCTTGAGCCGGGCGATTTCCAGGAGGCCAAGGACATGACCGCCTGGGCCTTCGGTCTGTCGGAGGAGCTGCGCTCGCTGGTCATGATGAGAAGCGTGACGCGCCTCTCCCACGCCAGCGGGAACGTTACCATAGGGGATCTCCCGCCCACGGATAAAAAGGCCGTGTTCAGGTATGACGGTCCGCTGGGCGACCCTGACACGGGCCCGGTCGTGACCATGCCGGTGCCGAAGAACCACGTTCTTCTCCAGAACAAGCTGAAAAAGGCGAGGGAGCTGTTCGAAAAATCCCCCTTCAATACCTATACGGGCCCGGAAAAGCCCGAACTGCTCATCATCACGAGCAGCGCGTGCAACCTCTACAGCCTCGAGGCGGTGCGGCTCCTGAACGCAGGGGGCCGCGTCGGCGTGCTGAAGCTCGGCACGACCTGGCCGCTGCCGCCGGAGCTTATAAAAAAGAGCCTTTCGCGGGCGGACAAAATCCTGTTCGTGGAAGAGGTCCTTCCATTTACCGAGGAGAATGTCAAGATACTCGCTGCTGAAATGGCGGCCGAGGTCGGGATCATTAAATTTTACGGAAAAAACGATGGCACCATCCCCATGACGGGCGAAATGAACCCGGACATCGTCGTGGACGCGTGCGCGAAGATTCTCGGGATAACGTACAGCCCCATGCCGGCAGACTACGAGGCGGCAGCGCAGGAGATGCTTAAAACCCTCTCCCCGGTCCGCGACCTCACGTTCTGCCCCGGGTGCCCGCATCGCGCCTCATTCTGGAACATTCACAACGCGCTGGCGATAGACAACCGTCACGGATTTACGTGCGGCGACATCGGCTGCTACACGCTCGGTTTTCTCCCCTGCGGGTTCAATACCATGAAGACGTCCCACTCCATGGGCTCCGGCATCGGAATCGCGAGCGGGTTCGGCAAGCTGAAACAGTTCGGCATGGACCAGCCGATCGTCACGGTATGCGGAGATTCCACGTTCTTCCACGCCGCGATTCCGGCGCTTGTGAACGCGGTGCACAACAAATCGGACGTCATCTTCATACTGCTCGACAACAGCGGAACGGCCATGACCGGCTTCCAGCCGCATCCCGGAACGCCGCTTGACGCGACCGGGCACGAGCTTCCGGACATCGATCCGGCCGCCGTGTGCAGGTCGCTCGGCGCCACGGTGGAATACGCGGACCCGTTCGACATCGACGGCACGCAGACCGCGCTCCTCAGGCTCATGGAGGAAGGGGG
>JAKJGD010000641.1 GCA_022704585.1 Spirochaetota bacterium
CCGCCGCTGGCAAGGGCATCGGTCGGCCCGCAGCAGGCAAGACCGGCACCACGACCAATTACAAGGATGCCTGGTTTGTGGGTTTCACTCCTGATCTCGTGGCAGCCGTGTGGATGGGGTGCGATTCTCAGAAATTCTCCCTGGGCGTAGGGCAGAGCGCGGCCATAGTGTCCGCGCCGGTATGGGGCTCCTTCATGCGGGACGTATACGCGTTCAGGAAACCCGGCAGGTTCAAAGAGCGTCCGGCCGGCATCACCCAAACTAACATTTGTGCAAAAACAGGAAAGATCCCCGTTGAAGGGTGCCCGGTCAGGACTGAATATTTCATTGAAGGCACCGAACCGTCCGAACAGTGCAATTCCGATCACGACGAGATGATCAGCATTTTCGACCTGGTGCGCAAGCGAAAGAATGAGATTCTTGACAGGGAAAAGCTCAAGCTCAAAAACAATGCCGACGTGAATAGTGCAGAAAAAATTATAAAGACCCTTCCGTAAAGTTTGCTTGACATACGGCCGTCCCGGCCATCGTGATTCTCACATTATGGATTTTATCCTCTCCAAAAACCAGCTCATGGTCCAGAAAAGCGTCCGCAAGCTCGCAACCGAGGTGCTTGATGAATGGGCGCCCGTTCTTGACAGAGAAGCCAGGCCGCTCCCGCCTGAAATCGTGGCGGAGATGGGTCGCCTCAACATCTGGGGTATCCAGGCGCCGCAGCAATTCGGGGGCGCGGGTCTGGACAGTATAAGTTACGCTATTGCAATCGAGGAGCTATCAAGGGTCAGCGCGACGGTCGGCCTGGGGGTCACGGTCCATAATTCCGTCTGTCTCGCGCCACTCCTGAAATTCGGAACGCCCGAACAGACAGAGCGTTTCGCGCGCGACCTCGCGACAGGCAGGAAAATAGGAGGATTCACGGTAACGGAGCCTCAGGCCGGCTCCGACGCCGCGTCAATCCAGACGATAGCGGTGCCCGACGGTGACCATTACATACTGAACGGGCAGAAGGCCTTCGTCACCAACGGAGGCGTCGGCGAACTGTTCCTTACCGCCGCCTCGCTGGATACCTCGAAAAAAACGGCTGGCATAGCCCTTTTCATCGTTGAAAAATCGATGCCGGGGTTCGAGGTGGGCAAAATCGAGGACCTGATGGGAATGCGCGGGAACATGGTATCCGAGCTTTTCTTCAATAATGTCCGGGTGCCAAAAGAGAACATGCTGGGCAGGCCGGAAGACGGCTTCAGGATATCGATGCAGACCCTGGACATCGGGCGGATCGGTATCGCAGCCCAGGCCCTCGGAATCGGGCGCGCCGCTTTCGAGGCGGCTGCCACCTACGCAACCGAGCGCAAGCAGTTCAACAAGCCGATCGGTACGTTTCAGGGCGTATCTTTTAAGCTCGCAGACATGAAGACCGCCCTCGATGCCGCCCGTCTCCTGATCTACCGCGCTGCCGACCTCAAGGACCGCGGCCTCCCGTTCTCGGTCGAATCGGCCATGTGCAAGGCG
>JAKJGD010000642.1 GCA_022704585.1 Spirochaetota bacterium
CCTCACTACTCCGTCTCCGACATCCTGAACGGCCGGATCGAGCCGGAGCTCTTGAAAGACAAGATCGTTCTGGTAGGCGCAACCGCCACCGGCATTTACGATTTGAGGGTGACTCCATACAGCGCCGTTTATCCGGGGGTCGAGGTGCACGCCACGGTTATCGACAACATCCTCAACGGCGATTTCATCCGGCGCCCCGGCTGGGCGGGACTACTCGATCTGGCGGCCGTTCTCATCTTCGGCTTGGCCATGTCGTTCGTTCTGCCGAGGACTCGCGCCTTGCAGAGCTTTCTTCTGACCCTGGCTGTTATCGGATTTTACGTCGCGGGCAATATTTTGCTGTTCTACCGGTACAACCTTTGGCTGGATATCGTCTATCCGGTTTTGACCATCGTGATCGTCTATCTCGGGCTGACCGTCTATAAGTATGTGACCGAAGAGCGGGAAAAAAAGAAGATCCGCAATGCATTTCAGTTTTACCTGACCTCGTCGGTCATCAACGAAATGCTCAAGGATCCGACCAAGCTCAAACTGGGAGGAGACAAAAAGGACCTGTCCGTCCTGTTCTCCGACATCCGGGGCTTCACTACCATTTCGGAGGGGATGTCTCCCGAGGCGCTGGTGCATCTGCTCAACGAGTATCTGACGGCAATGACCAATATCGTTTTCAAGTATGACGGCCTTCTTGACAAATACATGGGGGATGCGATTATGGCCGTGTTCGGAGCGCCGCTCAATCAGCCTGACCATGCGGTTCGCGCCTGCCGGACGGCGCTCGACATGATGGAGGAGCTGCACAAGTTCCAGGCCAAATGGAAGGCGGAAGGCAAGCCCGTGCTCGATATCGGCATCGGGATCAACTCGGGCGACATGGTGGTCGGGAACATGGGATCGGAGATGCGCTTCGATTATACGGTCATGGGCGACAGCGTGAACCTGGGTTCGCGGCTCGAGGGCATCAACAAGGAATACGGCACCAATATCGTCATCAGCGAATTTACGTACGCCCACATCAAAAACGATTTCATCTGCCGGGAGCTCGATTCGGTCAAGGTCAAGGGAAAGCACCTGCCCGTCAAGATTTACGAACTCCTGGCGCAGGGGAAGGCAGCCGATGCGGACGCCCGGCACGCCTTTTTGAAAGTATTCAATGAAGGGCTCGTCAAGTACAAGCTCGGCCTGTGGAACGAAGCCGCATCGTCTTTCCGCAGGGTTCTGCAAATGCGGCCCGCGGACCATCCTTCGGAACTGTATATCAGCCGCTGCAAGGAACTCAAAGAGAATCCGCCCGAGGGGAAATGGGACGGGGTTTATACCATGACGAAAAAGTAGGATCACATGCACACAGAAGAAAAATACCGCAGCTGGGTCGAAGTCAACCTAGACCATTTCCGGCATAACTGGAACGAGATCCGGAAGCTGGCTGGCCCCGGCGTAAAGATCATGCAGGTGCTCAAGGCGGATGCCTACGGGCACGGCGCCATCGAGATTTCCAACATGGCCCTG
>JAKJGD010000643.1 GCA_022704585.1 Spirochaetota bacterium
CACATGGGCCGGAAAGCCGCGCGGAGCAATAAGCACGATCTCGTCCCTGCACACGGGCGTGAAAACAAGCGAGGGATGCCGGTACTCGGTCCCGACAATGCCCGCCTCGGCAAGGCCTTCCTTCACCATCCCGACGGCCTCCCTGCTGTCCGCCACGGCCAAACGGTACGCTATGCCGGGAAATTTCTTCCTCGCATCCGCCAGTACTCCGGGGAGCAGATATGCCGAGGGGATGGTACTGGCTGCCACCGTGGTCAGGCCGGCAGGCGCGCCCGCCGCCATCTCCTCCTTGAGCGCCTCGATATCCCGGAACACGCTTTCACAGTATGCCCGGAAGATCTTTCCCTCGCCGGTGACGGTAATACCGTGCGCGGTGCGGTTGATCAGCTTCACTCCCAGGACCTTCTCGAGCTGCCCGATATGATGGCTGACCGTGGCCTGCCCCACGCGGAGCTTCCTGGACGCCCTGGTAAAGCTGTTCTCATTCAGAACCTCGAGAAAGGACTTGAGCTGCTTGATATCATAATTGAATTCCATGATTTTTTTCACGCTGGTCTCACATGTCGGTATAATATTTCCAGCCCTTTATATAATAAGTATACAGTACGGGCCGGTTGAAGGTGTTCACCTCGGTTTCAGTGCCGGTTGAATCCGCCGGGAAGTGCATGGCCTGGGAGAAGGCATCCCGCGAGAAGTACTTGAGGCCCGGCACCGACTCCGGTATCATGGCCACATCGCGCGGCTCGTCGAACGCCATGTTAAAGCCCCAGTCGCCGAAGGACGGTACGTACACGTGGTAGGGGACCACGAACCGGAAGGCTTTTTTCATAGTGGCATTAATGCACCAGAAGGCCTCGCGGGCAAAAAAGGGCGACGTTGACTGGGTCACGAAAACCCCGCCCTTCGCCAGTGCGTCCCTGGCGATGGTGAAGAACTCGACCGTGTACAGCTTCGAGATTGTCTCATCATGCGGGTCGGGAAAATCGGCGATGATCGCGTCATACTTTTCCGAACAGCCAAGCAGGTACGCATACGCGTCCCCGGTAACGACCCTGACGCGCGAATCGTCAAGTGAATCGCCGTTCAGCATCTTCAGGGAGGAGTCATGCCGAGCGAGGTCTACCATGGCCGGGTCAAGCTCTATCAGCGTAATAAAGGCACCGGGGTATTTGAGCAGCTCGCGCACCGCGAGCCCGTCCCCGCCCCCCAGCACCAGCACCTTCTTCTGAATGCCCGGTGAGAGCATAAGCGGCGGGAACACAAGCATCTCGTGGTACCGGTATTCATCGATAGAGGAAAACTGGAGTGACCCGTCCAGGTAGAGCCGGAAATCGTTATCGTTCCTGGTCAGTACGATCTCCTGGAAATGGGAACGCCGGGAGAAGACGATGTCGTCGTAATACAGGCGCTTCTGGAGCACATTGTCGATCTGGCCCGATACGGCGGTCAGCAGGGCCAGGAAGAGCAGAAGTGCGGCCGGCGCGATCAGGTGGGTTTTCCGCTTC
>JAKJGD010000644.1 GCA_022704585.1 Spirochaetota bacterium
AGCAGCTTGTGGCCGGCTTCTTTGATCTGGGCCAGCAGCAGCTCGGGGTCCTGTTCGTGCTTTTTCTTCTTTTTAAAATACCAGTCGCGCACCTCCGGCCAGGCTTCGAGTTTTTTGGTGTCCAGATAAACGCGCACCCCGGTGCCGTTGTATTTTTCATAAAGCGTGACCGCGAAGCGCCCGAAATTGACGATGCTCAGCCAGCCGTTGCCGATCGTGCAGGGGGTCAGGATCTGCACGGCATCGGGCAGGCAGACCGGCGTTTCGCAAACGGCATCGAAGAACTCTCCCTCCGGCAGGTTTTTCATGGCCAGATCGACGATAAAGCCGCCTATAATCAAACCGGGTGCGAGATTGCCGTGAAAAGACTTGACCAAGTGAAGATATTCCTCATAGGAATAAGTGCAAATGTTCATGACTCCAGAAACTCCTTATATTCAAATTGGGAATCAAATTAAACCCTCATGCCGGAAGTCCCCGACAACTGCCTCGGGACAAGCCCCGACAACTGCCTCGGGACAAGCCCCGACAACTGCCTCGGGACAAGCCCGCGCCACGTAGGATGAAAATAGATCGGGCATGAGGAATGCCTAATGTCCAAATCCGAATGACAAAGTACCTTAATTTGACATTCGCGTTTAGGCATTTATTATTCCCCCATACCTGTGTGAACTCCCTCCTTTACGCCCTGACGTGCAGAGGTCATTTCCTAATATACCAGTGACAGGCGCGGTTCGCGCGCGCCTTTTGTAGCGACGCCTTCCCCGGGCTCCCGGGTGATCGTCCGCTGCATCCAGCCGGTATCGATTTTTCCTTCAACCACCGGCAGAATTTCATCCGCCAGAAACAAAGCTTCGTTAATGTCGTGCGTCACATAGATGATCGGGCAGGACAGCGTGCCTTTAAGGCTCTTCAACTCCTCTCTGAGGCCGCGGCGCGTTACGACATCGAGCGCCGAAAAGGGCTCGTCGAGCAGAAGCAGCCGCGGATGCCGGGCCAGCGCCTGACAGATGGCACAGCGCTGGCGCTCGCCCCCGGAGACCATGTGGGGCTTGCGTTTCTTTAGATGATCGATTTTGAAGAGCTCGAAAAGGGCGGACACTTCCTTTTTGTCCTTCGCGGCGAAGGCGGCATTCTTAAAGAGGTTCAGATGCGGAAAGAGCGTGTAATCCTGAAAAACATAGCCCAGGCGTCTTTTTTGCGGAGACATGTGAATGCCCCCGTCGGAGTCGAACCAGATTTCGGAGCCGAAGGTCACACGTCCGGCATCCGGTTTTTCCAGTCCCGCCAGCATCCGGATCAGAGTGGTCTTTCCGCCGCCCGAGGGGCCGATCAGGACGAGCAGCTTCTCCGGCGCGCACGCAAAGGCGATGTCCATATGGAAGAACTGCAAGCTTTTCTGTAATCGGACCGACAGGGTCATTAACGTTCCTCGTTGAGTTTGTTGATCAGCACCAGGAAAGCGTAACTGATCGGAATAAAGCTAAGGGCCATGAGGCCCG
>JAKJGD010000080.1 GCA_022704585.1 Spirochaetota bacterium
GGCCTTCACTCTGCATCGGCAATGATGAAACGCGCGGTGGAGCTGGCGACCCTGGTCAGGAAAGGCAGCGGGATGGAGTGAGAGCGGCAGTGGAGATGTCATTGTTCGGTGTAATGAGATTTATATAAAAATTGAATAATACTGAAACGGATATAACCAAATAAAGCGAGGCATTAATGAAAACAAGGCGATACTCACTGTTTGTCATTCTGGCCGGCATTGCCACCTTTGCGTCCATGATTTTTATGATCGCCATGAGCGGCGGCGAAATAGCCCGGCCGGCCGAATATCCCAACAAGGAAGGATTCACCCAGGCCATATTCTGGTTCGAGATGGTCCGGAGCCCGGAAGAGGTCAGGTCGGTGCTGGGAGATCCGGGTTCCACGGAAGGGATCAGGCTGCGCCATGCCATGGATATGACTAACAGGTATGATTTTATTTTCATGGTGTGTTATCCCCTTCTTATCGCCTCGCTTTTCCTGTTTCTCAACCGCCGCCTTGCGGATGACGGACGACGGCTGCGTCACGGCACCGCGCTCGTGACAGCGGGGGCATGCCTGTCCGCGGTCATAATGATCGCGGACGCGTACGAGAATACCCGGCTCTTCAGGCTGTCGGCCTATACCGATCTTTCGAACATCGATCCCGGCGTGATCTCGCAGCTCATGATCGCGACGAACATCAAGAGCGGCGCCATAATGATCGCGGGATTACTGCTCGTGTATTTGTACGTCCTGTACTTCAAGAAAGCGTGGGGAATCCTGCTTCCCCTCATATACGCCGTTTCAGTAGCTTTCGGCACCCTAGCCCTGATCGCAGGCTCCATGAGGGCCCTAATCGAAACAGGAGCTACGATCGGCATGATCGGATGGCTCATATCCACGGTCCACGGCGGGTACTGGTTTTTTAAAAAAACTTCATGATGCGATCTTTATTCACAGCATATGCTTTATTACATGCAATAGTTCCAGGACAGGCGGCGGGGAATTGAACTGGTTTGTTTCAAAAGCCGTCGATCTAAAAGATTTCCTGTTCAGTGAAAAGGAATGGGCCGGTTTTACCTGGCTGCTTAAAATTCTTTCAGTTTACCTGGCAGCCGGAATCCTTCTCACCCTTGCGTACGAGCATATACCCGCCATGCGCCGCCTGGAGCCATTTATAATCGGGGCCTCGTTTCCGATCTATGTCCTTGTTTTCGGGCTGCTGTCCGGCGTGCCCGCCTTCAACCTGTGCCGGACCGCGGCCGCGCGGTTCCAGACGAAAGGCAGGGCGGTTTTCATCATACTGCTTATCATGGCCCTGTTCTGCGCATGCGTGATCCTTCCGCAGATCATCCTGCCACGGCTCCTGCCCGTCTTTACCTCTGCCCTGGTTGTGCTGTTCATCGTCATCATTTTACTGCTGGGTCTCCTGGGCATTCTGAAATTTGTTCTGAGGGATATAATTCAGGTGATGAACAAGTAATAATTCAGCATGCGATATTTGCTGACCAGGCCGGCACCTGACATCCTTCAGGCTGAGTAGCGTCCGGGAAAGGACTGATTATATCCACCGGGGCCAGGCCCCTGGCGGGTCCCGGCCTCAATTTCACCGATACACTCATTCACAGGATTGAAGAAATACCGAAAACCGGCGCGATCACATCCCCGGCTACCGTTGCCGGGGATGTATATCAGCCGAAGCACCCGGTCCGACCCGGTGCCGCCGTTCCGGCCGCTTATTTCTTTTCGGCAATAGTGCCGCCCGCTATGCGGGCGCCCGCCTGCCCGGCCGGATCAGAAACGTTATCATCGGCCTTTTCATGGATGACGATTGACGTGCCGCCCTCTCTCAGGAGGGAGTTTTCCTTTCCCTGCTCAAGGGTTACGTTTTTCACTGTAATTTTCACACTGGCCGTTCCTTCCTTGCTCACTTCTATATTGGGAAGGTCGCCGGCATGGCTTCCTTTCGGGTTCTCCATGCCATGCTCTTTTTTAAACGGATTGAAGTGCCCGCCGGCACTCTTGAAGTCGGGGGGTTCAACCGCTCCTTTTTCATGTATGTGGATGGCATGGATGCCGGCGGGAAGATTTTTCAGCTCGCCCTTGATATACACGCCGTTCCAGCAGTGGCTGATGACAAGGGTGCCGATTGATTCTCCTTTTGAATTAATCATTTCCGCTTTCGCTTCCGGATACTTTTTACAGGCAGTTAATGAAAGCAACAGGACGATGCCCGCAAGAACGGCCACTCCCGTTAAGAATCTTGTTGTCTTCGCTATCATGATCTTCCCTCCTTTTTCTTACAGGTGTATGATAATTACTGAAATATACCGAATGTCACGGGAAATTTCAAGGCATCAGGGCGATCAATGTTCGTGAAATTACCGGCCTGCCGGTCCGGCGCGATGTCGTTCGTTTGCGACTATATGCATCAGCGAGGCATGTGATGGAAAATTGAAAAAATTATTGTTGTTTATTCTATGCGCCTTTCCTATTGTTGACCCCATGTTTTTCAGGGAGTCAGTGTCTCCCGGACCAGTACTAAAAAATCATGAAAGCACCTAAAAACAGGCGTGTTTATGTCATAGGCTACGGGGCAGCGACCCCGCTGGGCGCCACTTTCGAGAAATCGTGGGCCCGGGCGGTCAGGGGGGAGGCCGGTTTCCGGAAGGTGACCCGCTGCGAGGTCCATTCCGCGTGCAACGTCGTGGGCGAAATCCCGGACTGGGACCCGCGCGCGCTCGATTTCGCGGACGAGAAGGAGATTTACAACTGGAACGCGGACTTCGTTATCCTCACCATGGCGGTCTGCCAGGAAGCGGTCCGCCGCTCCGGCCTCGTGATAGACGCCGCCACGGGACCGCACACCGCCTGCCTGATCGGCTCGGCCCTGAACGGCTCGGACGCGTACCGCACGGCAATGGACAATTACCTCACCCGCGGGCCCCTGAAGGTGAGCCCCTACCTGTTGCCGAACCTCTGCGCCAACCTGCCCTCCGGCAAGGCGGGCATGCTCCTCGGTTTCACGGGACCCATCTTTGCCCCCGAAGGCGCCTGCGCCTCCGGCAACCATGCCATCGGCATCGGCGCGCGCATGATACGGGACGGGGACGTGGACTTCGTGCTGGCCGGCGGTGCCGACACCTGCATCATCCCCGAGATCATCCACGGGTTCGAGAACATGAACGCCACTATCAAGATCAAGCCGGGCGACCGGGCGCACGACGACCCGGCGCAGGCCTCGCGTCCCTTCAGCGCGGACCGTAGGGGCTTCGTCCTGTCCGAGGGCGCGGGCGTGGTCGTGCTGGCTGCGGACGAAGCTGTCCGGGCCCACGGCCTGGAGCCGAAGGCGGAGGTGCTGGGCATCGGCTGGAACTCCGACGCGCACCACTTCACCCGGCCGAACGGCGAGACCATCGTCGTCTGCATGAAACAGGCCATCGATGACGCCGGCCTCGCGCCCGCCGACATACAGTACGTGAACGCGCACGGTACGTCCACGCCCAAGGGCGACGCGACCGAGATCGAATGCCTCAAGTCGGTATTCGGAACGGGGATGGAAAAGGTCCCCGTGTCATCGAACAAGTCGCAGATAGGGCATACCCTGGGCGGTGCCGCCGCGATCGAGGCGGCGTTCGCCATCGAGGGCATGCGGCAGGGGATCATCCTTCCCACGATAAACCATATCCCCGACCCCCTGCTGGACGGCGTTGACGTGGTCCCCGACCGGGCGCGCAAACTGGCCCAGGAAATAATCATGTCCAACGCCTTCGGCTTCGGCGGCACCAACTGCTGCGTCGTGTTCAGGGGGGTGTAGCGTGAAACCGAAACCCTTCAGGCCTGAAGTGCTCAACAACGACGGGAGGTTCGTGCGCGATCGCACCACCGGCGACGTCTGGCACCGGTGCAGCCACCGGACGCTGTACGCGGACACGGACCGGTCCGAGGTCGTGTACCACTCGAACTACCTCCGGTATTTCGAGCTGGGCCGGGCATCCCTCATGCGGGACGCCGCCTACCCTTACCGCGAGATTGAGGAGAGCGGGTTCGTGTACCCGATCATCGACCTGGGTGTCACCTTCTACGCTCCGCTCTACTATGACGACCTCATCTGGGTGCATACCAGGCCGATCGAGATCGAGCGGGTGCGCCTCAAATTCGACTACCTCATCACCCACGCCGACACCGGCAGGCTCATCTGCCGCGGCTTCACCAGGCACTGCGCGCTCAACAGGGCCGGCAGGCCCGTGGCCGTGGACGAGAAGACCGTTCACCTATGGAAGACATTCCCGAAATAAAGAGGCCGGATCGCATGCCGGTGTCAATTGGCGTTGCCGGCTACCTGCGCGACCACGTGTTCCGGGACCGGGCCGTGTACCCGGCAGTGGAGGCCATGCGCGTGCTCGCCGGGTCGGCGCTGGCGCGCGTTCCGGGCATGGAAGTGCGTTTCATCGAAAACGCCGACTTTGCCCGCTTCCTGGAAATTCCTCCGGAGGCCTCCTCGATCGAAGCGTACAGCGAGATCGAGACGAGCGGCGGGGCCGTATCCGCAAAGCTCATCACCATCAAGAAGTCCGGCACAACCTCCATCACCCGCGCCATGGAGCACGTGTCCCTCACCTTTCCCGGCGAAGTCCCGGCCATGCCCCCGCCGCCCCTCGATGATACCCTCGGACTCGAGGGGATATGCGCGGCCCCGGACCCGGTCATGATCTACGACGAGCTGGTCCCCTTCGGACCGGCCTATCGCAACATCGAACGCCTGCATGTTTCGGAGCAGGGCGCGGTAGCGCTGGTCAACGGCGGAACGGACGCGGCCCCTGACGGGCCGCTCGGCTCGCCCTTTCCCCTTGACGCGTCGTTCCACGCCGCGTGCGTGTGGGGCCAGCGGTACGCGGGCATTGTCGGGTTCCCCGTGCATATCGACGGCCGGGTGATCCGGAAAAAGACCGCACCAGGCGAAACGTACGCGAGCAGGATCACGCCCGTGTCCGCGGCGGGCGGCCTGCTCGTCTTCAACATAATGATTTATGACATGGACGGCGGCCTGTGCGAAAAGACGCACGGCCTCCACATGAAAGACGTGAGCGGCGGCGCCATCCAACCTCCCGAGTGGATCCGCGCCGCCGGTCCCGATCCCCTCGCGCGGATACGGGACCGCTGCCGCGACCTCTGCGTGGTAGAGCTGGACTCCCTCACCGCGCCGTGCACGGGGATCCTCTCCGATGCCGAGCGCGCGCGCTTCGGCTCCATGCGGGCGAAGCGCGCCCGGACCTTCCTGGGCGCGCGCATGGCGCTTAAAAAGCTTGCGCGCAGGCTCCCGGGCGCGGGCCCCGGCATCGCGCCGGGCGAGCTGACCACCATGCACGAGGATGGGCGCCCCCGCTGTCCCCTTCCGGACGGCAGCGAGCCGTATCGCTGCACCGCTTCCCACGACTCGCGGTTTGCTGTCGCGGCCCTGTCCGAAGGCCGGATCGGGATTGACGTGGAGGCCTTATCCGGACGCGTTATGAACGGGCGCAGCCTGTACATGCACGAAGAGGAGCTTGCACTGGTGCGGGAGCATTCCATCGGCGAAATGGAAGCGTCAGCCCGGGTCTGGTCAGTCAAGGAGGCGGTGTCAAAGGCCCTGGGTATCCATCTGGCCGGGGCGTGGGAGAAGACCATGGTAACAGAAGTCGGGGACAAGCAGAGCTTGTTTCAAATTGACGGCATATCGCAGACGGCCTTCCATGCAGTAGTGGACGGCCATCTGTTTACACTCGTAATCATGCCTTAAGATTGCAGCAGACTTAAAGATAAGAAGTTATTCCGGTTTTACGCTCAGAAACTCTTTTACCCTGGCTATGCTTTTTTCATCAAACTGCAGTGTAAAAGGAGTCGTACCGAAATAGAATCGAATCGCGAAGCTGGAGCAATTTTTAATGGCATCCTCGATTTTTTTATTCAATACTATCTGCGTGTCCCATTCCTCATGCCGGGAGCTGGTGATCTGGGTGCCTCCGGTAGCATAGTTGGGTGTTGCCATGTATGTGGTTACGTTAACAGCCGATGTCTGGCCAAGAGCGATATCAAAAGTCGCATCATTGACCCTGATAACAGCTTTGCCGGTCAGGTCCTGATTTCCGCCCATGAAAATCTTACCTTTCGTGATGTGAAAACTCATAACGGTCGGGGTGGAAACCCTGTTATGGATCTCGCGCGAATAAGTGATTATCGCGTTTCCCCCGCCCTGGAACAAGTTTTCTTCAGATCCCTCCTTCGTTTTCATTGTCACTACGTCGGCCTTTTTAAAATCGTCCCTGACTATCTTTATTCCGCCCATACAGGAAACCAGGAATATAGGCACTAACAGTACTAAAAGCTTTTTCATCGAACCATCCCCTCCATAACTTAAAATAGTTGTTATACGAATGCAGAAAAACATACACACTTCTATTCTTCTATGTCAATAACATATACAAACAAAAAATGGTTCAATGAATGTATAAGAGGCTGATTTCTTTCCACACAATCGATGCGGAAGCCCGCATCTTTGGATTATTCAGATTATGAATGATATTCAATAGCCATGAATCGCGATCCGGCCCGGCTCCGGTCAGTCTGAAAAATTCCTTGAAAAAAAACTCGCACGCACGCTATTGTCGGCCATCGAGTTTGTGATTCAACATCCATTGAAAATCGGGTCATCATGAAACTAATTATACTGATAGCAGTCGCCTACCTGGCAGGTTCCGTGAACTTCGCCATATTGCTCTTCAAGATACTTGGCAAGGAAGACCCGCGCCTCCATTACAGCGGCAACGCCGGCACCACGAACGTGTACCGCATGGCCGGCCCGGCCTGGGCCGCGGCGGTGCTCCTGCTGGACATCGGTCGGGCCGTGGTGATCGCGCTTCTTGCACGTTACGCGCTCACACCGGGTGCGGTCCCCTGGGCTGGGCTCGCGCTGGTGATCGGTAACCGCTATCCCTGTTTCCACCAGCTCAGGGGCGGCAAAGGAGTGGCAAACTACCTGGGGTTCTCCGCGGTCATCACCCCTGCCGGGGCGGTGGTTTCCTGCATCGCGTGGGTATGCGTATATGTATTGAAGAGGGTGCCGTTCATCGCGTCATTCGCAATGATCGCCGTTCTCGCATTCGGCACGATTGCAGCCTGCGGGTACCGCCCGGCGGCCATAACCGCCGCAGTCATAACGGCCCTGTTTATCATGTTTAACCACCGGGCAAACATCACGTCGATGATGCAGGACGGGAAGGAAAAGGAGAAGACGAATGCCGATTAACTTACGCGTTTTTCAACGCCTTTTCACCGGTCATGATGGTCCGGTCTTTCGCGATCCGCTTGACCAGTCCCGCGAGAACGGCGCCCGGTCCCGATTCAATAAAGGTCGCGGCGCCCGCGTCAACAGCCGTTGTCACAGACCGCTCCCACTGGACCGGGCTCGAAAGCTGGAGCACCAGCTTGTTCTTGATGTTCGCCGGGTCACGCTCCATCAGGCCGGTGACGTTATCGATGAATTCGACGCGGGGCGGCCGGA
>JAKJGD010000081.1 GCA_022704585.1 Spirochaetota bacterium
CCGCCTGATCCCGGCCCGGATGATCGCCTCGACGCAGGGGGGCGTCCTGCCGAAATGGCTGCAGGGTTCCAGGGACACGTACATCTCGGCGCCGGAGCTCGCGCTGCCAGCCGCGGCCAGAGCGTCAATCTCGGCATGGCAGGATCCGCAGGGACCCGTTCCGCCCGACGCGATGACGGCGCCGTCCTTCACGATGACCGCTCCCACCGGCGGGTTCGGTGATGTCCGGCCCATATGCCTGAAAGCTATCTTCAGCGCGGTTTCCATGTGACGATTAGCGCTTTTCATCTCTCCCGATACCGTACCTGTTGAACAATTCCTCCCGGTCGCCATCAAGCTTCATTGCAGACGACAGCGATGCGCGGCCGGTCTCGAAGCGCTTCATGTTGTAGCGCCGCGCGGCGAAATAGCCGCCGGCCATGCTGCCGGCGTAGAACAGCCCGCCGACGATGCCGGTAAAATAGCCGATGACGTCGTTGCGCGTCCGGAACGCAAAATAGGTCAGGACCGCGTCCGCCGCGATCAGCAGAAATGCAAATACTCCCGTGGCTATCTCGCCCGAGTACAAATACCCGGCGCCCGGCACCAGCCCGAGCACCACGGCGAGCCACGGCTTCCTCGCGCCCGCGGAATCCCGCTGCGCCAGTGCGATCAACTCGCGGCAGGCGCCGTAATCGGGCGCCTCGGGAGGGCCGCAAATCCCGCCCGCCGCGCCGTACCGTCCCGACACGAGGCTTGAATAAAGACGTCTCTTTTTCACCAGCCCGTCAAAATAGGGGTCTGCACCGGACTGCCACCCGGCTACGAGCGTGTCGAGCCCGGCAAAATTGGAGGCGCCGATAGCGGCGTCGCACTTGAATACCAGGTCCGCGGCAGCGAGGCTGGCGTCGCCTGCCGGCATCTTCCGGCTCAGTATGTCCGCGTACTGTTTTCCCCTGGAAAGGAGATAGAGCTCGGTCACATGGAAGGCGACAGGGCTCAGGTATCCGGGATGGTACGAATCAAGGCGCTTCAGCTCGACCAGGGCGCGGTAATATTCCTGCCTGCCGATCAGGCTGCGCGTGAAGCCCAGGAGGCGGTCCGGGCCGAATTCGTCGGCAGTCGCGGGCGCCGCCTGCCAGAGGAACATGCAGAGGAGATAAAAAAGGATGGTGTTCTTCACTCGAACCGCCTCCTGCCGTGAAGGCCGGCCTGTGCGGTACCGACGGTCAGGACCGTATCCTGGCCATCAGCTTTTCCCACGAGATCACGACCGGGGACGCGATATACACGGTTGAATACACGCCGACGATCATGCCGAACAGCAGCACCATGGCGAAATCCGAAATCCCCTCACCCCCGAGGAAGAAGAGGGCGAAAACCGTGAGGAGCGTCAGGTACGACGTCAGAATCGTCCGGGACATGGTGAACGTGACCGCCTTGTTAACAATTTCCACGAATGAGATCTTCGTTTCTATCTGGGAGGTCTCGCGGATACGGTCGAAGATGACGATCGTGTCATTGACCGAATAACCGAAAATGGTAAGAAGGGCCGCGATGACCGGGATGTTGATCTCCACGCCGGCCGCGCCGCAGAAGATGAACGCCAGGAATACGTCATGGAGAACCGCCACCATTGCGCCGACGGAGTAGCGGAACTCGAACCGGTACGCCAGGTATATCGTCATCAGGAGGATTGACACCAGGATAAGCTTGAGGGCCGACTTCTTTAAAAAATCGCCGACGGCCGGGCCGACGTTCTCAACGCTCATGACCTGGGAATTCTTGAAGTTTTTCTCCAGCTCCGCCCTGATCCGGTCGGACTCGTCGACGGCGATCTTGTACAGCAGCGCTCCCTGCTTCTCGCCGTATACGGCCTGGGCCGAGGAGGCGTGCAGAGTGGAGAGCGAGTCGGCGAGCATCTTTCCGTCGACCGGCTTGTTGAACACCGCAAACAGGGCGACGCCCTTCAGGATGTCGAGGTTCTCGTGCGCGCCGCGGAGGTTGTTCACGGCCGTATCGGGATTGTATCTTGGTTGCTTCTTGTCCGCGGACTCGCGGGGGTAGATCGCGTAGATGTTCTTCGCGGGATCGCCGATTTTCCGGAATACCGCGTTTGTGGGAGCAATCAGGGCGTTCGCCGCCGCTTCATCGACCGCGTCCCTGGACGACATGAGCACCGCCCTCTGGTTCAGTATCTGCATGCCGGGGATCGTCTTTCCGGCGAGTGCCGTAAGGCCGTCCTGGATTTCCGTCAGCGATTCGCTGCTGATTTTCGTTTGTATGATGTATTCGTTATGCTCCGCCTCGCCGATCTGCTGGACGGTGGGGCTGAATGCGGTGAGGGCCTTGCGAATAAGCTCCTCGTTAACGCCCTTCTCGAACCTGGCAATAATCTTCTGGCCGCCGACGAAATCGACACCCATTCTGATACCGCCCCGCGTAACCGTCATGATTGAGAAAACAACGATCAGCCCGAGAGACAGCGCGTACGCGAAGAATCTGTATTTGATGAATGGAACTACCCGCTCTTTCAACCTGAGCCCCCTTAAATGCTGAGCCTTTTAATTTTCTTGTTCAGAGAAATGAGTTCGTACACGTACCGCGTGATATACAGCGCGACGAACATGCTTGCCAGAAGACCGATGGTGAGGGTCACCGCAAAACCCTTGATGGGTCCGGTGCCGAATTGCGCCAGCACGAACGCCGATATCAGCGTCGTCAGGTTGCCGTCGAAGATGGCCCAGAACGCCCGGTCGAACCCGAGGCTTACGGCCATCCGCACGGACTTGCCGCTGCACAGCTCTTCCTTCATGCGCTCGTAAATGAGGACGTTCGCGTCGACCGCCATACCGACGGAAAGGATGATGCCCGCGATACCGGGCAGGGTCAGAGTGAAGCCCAGCCACGACAGTATCGCGATCTGGAAGATCGTGTTCAGCACGAGCCCCAGGCCCGCTATGACGCCCGCAAGCTTGTAATACATCGCCATGAGAATGACGACCGCGGCGATCCCCAGGAGCGCAGCCTTGATGCCGGAATCGATCGAGTCCTGGCCGAGCGATGGTCCGACGGTCCGCTCCTCGATAATATTCAGGTCGACCGGCAGCGCGCCTTCCTTGATGATCCGCGTGAGGGTGTTGACCTCTTCGTAGGTGAAGTTGCCGTTGATCATCGCCTGGCCGCTCGTGATCTGGACGTTGAGCCGCGGCGCGCTCCGCACCTTCTCGTCGATGACGATCGCCAGCTTCTTGCCCCAGTTTTTCTTTGCCGTGACGTCGGCGAACTTCGTCGCGCCGTCCGCCGTGGTCGTGAAATGGACCGCCAGTCCGCCGTATTCGTCCTGTCCGATCCATGCCTTGCTTATGTCGTTACCCGCGATCGCGACTTCCCGGAAGAGGACGATCGGATACGTGGGTATAATTTTGTTCGTGTCTTTTTTACGGTCCCAGTAGTACAGCAGCTCGCGGTCCTTTGGAAGCTGCAGGCCCGCCGTCATGTCGGCAAGGAGCCTGTCCTGGGTCCCCGCGTCATCGGGCAGGGCCGCACCCTTGTAATTGGCCCTCAGCCACTCGCCCGCCTTGCCGGTCCATTCGTCGTCAACAAGCCGGTATTCGACCCGGCCGGTCGTTCCGATAGCCTTCTTTACCGCCTTGGGGTCCTTGACACCCGGGAGCTGTATCTCGATTGCGTCCACGCCCCGCGGGCGTATCGACGGCTCGGCAACGCCGAACTTGTCGATACGGTTCCGGATCAGCTCCAGAGCCTGCTGGGTCAGGTCGGTCTTGTCCTTCTCGGTAAGCTTTTTATTGTCCGCGGACCTGCTTTCGATCCTCTTGAAATCGGCCTGCATGACCAGGTTCATGCCGCCCTGGAGGTCAAGACCGAGGTTGATCTTCTTGGCCATGACCATGTCTTCGGCCCAGTGCTTCCGGATGACGGCATCTTTAACGCCGGGAAACGACCTGACATCATTCATGACGGCATCGGTGATGTTGCGGCCCCCGGCCGTTACCGTTATAACGGAGTCCTTCTGCGCCATCTCGTATGTAACCGCGGGAAATTTCCTCTTGACGGCATCGACCTGCTCGGCCGTGGCGTCGGCGTTCATGGTTATGCTCATCGTTTTTTCACCGAACGTCGGAAGAATCAGCACGATTGAAAAAGCAATAAGCAGCAGGATAAATATGAGTTTATATATCATTCCCCTGGTCATGGATGTCCCCTGCACTCGTTATCGTTTCGGAACGGTCCGTACGACCCTTCTCTTCGATTTTCGTGATCTTGTTTTTGAGTATATGACGAACAGGATGAAGATCAGTATTACGATGCCCCATCCGGCTATCGCCCTGGTGTTCTTTCCGAAAATGCCGGCGCTCTCTTTTTCCTTCTTGTTCTCTCCGCCGATCCTGTCATCGGGAATATTGACGATCGAATCCGCTCCCTGGTCCTCGGCCTTGATGGTGATACCGGGGATGCGGTCGTATTTTATTTTTTCATGATCGATGAGGAGCAGGTTTTCCCCGATCCCGTCATCCGCCGCTTCCTCAACCGGTGCGTCCTTCTGCTTTTCCTCGGCCGCGGCCGGCTTGCGCACCGCTTTCTTTTTCCGGTCAGCCTGCCTGTCGGTTTTAACCGCCGTCGCGTCCCCGCGGTCCGGCGCGACCGTCCCGTCCTTGCCGGCGGGTGCCGTATCCGGCGATGCTCCTTCCGCGCCGCCGCGGCTCTCGGTGGCGGAAGCGTCCGGATTCGATCCCGTGCCTCCGCCCTCCTGCGCCACGGCCGCCGCCAGCAGCCAGGCCGGCAGCGCGAGGACCAGCAGCAGATGCAGTGTGTGCCTTCTCATGGCCGGTCTATTTGACCTTTGTCTGGATTGCGCTTTTGTTGAACTCGACCTTGGTGTTGCCGGCTATTTTCACTATGACGATATCGCCTTCCTTGAAACCGTCAATCACTCCGTACATGCCGCCCGCTGTCATGACCTTGTCTCCCTTCTGCAGGGCGGCGATCATCTCGGTGCGCTCCTTCTCCTTCTTCTTCTGGGGGCGAATCAGGAGAAAATAGAATATACCGATGGTCGCAACCATCAGAATGATAAAACTGTAATTTCCAAGAATTCCCTGGATCCCCCCCTGTCCAGCCGGGGGAGCTGTCTCGCCAGCGGCGTATGCTATGCCAGTTAATTGTAGCACGATGTTCCTCCATTAAAAAAATCAGCGACAGTATTCATCAGCGGCGGGAATTATGTCAACATAAAAAATATGGGGTGCCGGCACGACGCCGGGGGCTCCCCGCAGCCCCTCAATCCGGCGAAAGTATCACCGGGGTGCCCATCTGCACATACTGCTCGAACTCCACGATGTCGTTATTGTACATCCTGATACAGCCGTTGGAAGAAAGGTTCCCGACTGATTTCTCGTCATTGTTGCCGTGAATACCGATGCCCCACCCGATACCCAGCGGCGTGCCGCTTGATGTAAGAGGCACCAGACCCGACTGAAGAGCCTTCCGGTAGCGCTTCCGGTCCGCGGCGTTCGGGTAGTCGAGCCCGAAAAAGCGGGGGCCGTACGCGTTATCGCCCAGGTCCACGCTCGGGGCGCCGTACTTGCTGTGTCCGTCGCGGGCCCTGAAAAACTTCTTGTTCATCTTTTTAAGCGTCTTGTAAGAAGAGGATTTCCTGTCCGCATCCATGCTAAGGATCTCGTTGACGCGGTAGAGGCCCTCCGGGGTGCGGTTGTCCGATTCATGCAGCTTGGGCTTCCGGTCGGTGTTCGAGCCGTATGCTATCCGGTATCCGGCCACCGGCTCCAGGTTCCGGTTATACACTTCCAGGAGGAACTTCGTTTTGCTGATAAAAACGACATATTTTCCGTTGAAGCCGTCGAAGGCCCGCTTGATCCGCCTCTCCTTGCTGACGCACGCAGGCTGCAGCGCCAGGAGAGCACAGAGTGACAAGAGCCCGAGGATCCGTGCGCCCGCGGCCGGGCCGGGGACATTACCGCGACTCGGGCGCGCTCCGCTCTTCCAGCCGGATGATTTCCCGCATGATTTCTTCCGTAACATCATACTCCTTCTTCGCATATATCAGCTCGTCGCCGATATTGTATATGAAGTCGGCCTTGAGGTTCTTCGCCACGTTCTTCACGGCGCGGTCGATCTGCCCCAGCAGCTTTGTCTTGTAATACCTGGATCGTCCCCTGAGCGCGGACAGCTCCGCATCAAGCCCGCGGTACTCATCCAGCAGGGCCACGTGGTCGGTCGCCGGCTCGTTGAGGCCGCCCCGGACCTCCTTCATGCGGGCAAGCTTCTCATCCAGCTTTTTTTTCACGTCAAGTGCGTCACGGTTCCGGTTGAGGGAAAAACCATAGACCGCTTTCAGGTTCATGTAACGGATCACCGGCGGCGCCGGCTCTTCTTTCTTTTTGAAATTCGAGCAGGACACCGATGCCGCCACCAGGAGGGCGGCGATGACCGTGCCGGGCCTCATCAGAACCTCATGTCGCCGATGCCGAACTGGAACTGGAAGCCGCCGACATTGGTGAACCTGCCGTTGTAAATGAGCTTCCTGCCGAACCAGAAGCGGAGCGGCATCATGGGTATCTGGATCCTGAACCCGAACCCGTAGGAATACTTGAAGTATTTCAGGAGGTTGACGTCGCCCGTAAAAATGTCCTGCACGCGGTGCAGCTTCCCGGTGGCGAGGTCCTGGTAGATGATCTTCTGATTGTCCTTCGTCATCTGCTTTTCCCAGAACGTGTCGGACCAGAGCGATCCGGCGTCGAAGAAGACGGCGAACCAGAGCATCTGCGGATGTATGGGCACCCGGAATTCGACGCCGTACAGTATTCTATGGAAGAGACCGACATCCTGCCACGATTCGGGGAACTTCTTGTCGTAGTAGTCCCATCCCCGGAGCGTTTCCGGGCCGCCGAGGTTGAGCCTGTCCTCGGGCTCGAGCCAGGGATCTTTTAAATCGACATCGCTCAGGTAATAGTAGGGCGACTGCCTTGGCTGTCTCCGGTTGACGCTCCTCACGCCCGCCGGCCTCATGATGAAGTCCCCGCTCGCCCGGAACTCGAACACGCAGGGATGGCTCTTGAGAAAGGGCAGGTGGAACGGCGAGAAATAGACCGCCGCGTCGGGCGAGAGCTTGATGTAGTGGTCCGAGCCGCCCAGCACACTGCCCCCGGTGAAGTTCGTGGCAAACTCGACGCTCCCGCCCTTCGTGGGATTCAGGTAATTGTCCTTGTTGTCGAACGTGGCGAACACGGTGACCGAGCGTTTTTCCTGGAAGCCGAGCCGCTTGGAATAATAGACCTCTTCCGAGCTGTTGCCCGAGGGGTCCTTCACGCGGGTGAAGGCGTGGGACCAGCTCGCGCCGGCGGAAAAGTAGTCGAGGAACCGGTAGCTCAGGCCCAGCGCGTAGCCGAAACCCTCGCGCTTGTACTCCGACTCGTTGTCGAGGGTCGGGAACACGGTCTGGTTCGACTTCACGTTGTAAAGATTGTAAAATACCGAGGTGTTGAGCCCG
>JAKJGD010000082.1 GCA_022704585.1 Spirochaetota bacterium
CGACAGGCCTGGCGGAGAGGTCCTTCATCTCCTCGATGAGCGTGTTAAAGGACTGTGCGAGCTGGTCCAGGTCGTCGTCGCCGGTCTGTTTGAGCGAAACATTCAGGTCGCCGCCGGCCGCTTTTTCCATGAATTGCGACAGGTTGCCGAGCAGCAGGGAATAATTCTGTAAAAATATCAGTGTCAGAAGGATTACGGCCAGGACGAGAATGGCAGTGATAGCGATGATCGTTATTCTCGTGTCGCGCGTTTCTGCCGTATAATTCTCAAGCGTGTCCCTGGTGGTGGATGCTGACATCATGAGCTGCAGAACTGCCTTTTTATTTCCGAGAGCGCAGGGGTAATACACGTTCTGCCAGCAATACCCTCCCAGTGAATAGATCGCCGGGTCGACAGTGCCGTGCAGCAGGCCTTTTTTCAGATAGTTGGTCTCTTTCTCTTCCCGTACTACCGCAGAGCGTTCCAGCCCGGGCCTGAAATCATCATGGAAAAGGAGGGACTCGGCTAAACGGAAATAGTTCTCGTCAGACGTTTTTGTGAAGATAAAAGCTGCAACGAGTTTGCCGGTATTCCGGTTATAGGCCCTGAGCTCATTGGTAATGCCTGTTATCGTGGGATTTCCGGCTGATTGGACCCGTGAAACGATCAGCTCTGTCCGCTCCAGCATTATATCGCGCGAGTTGGACTCAAGGGTTTCCTTCAGGGTTGCAGCGTTCAGGTGCATTATTATATAGAAGGAGATCGCTACGGAAAGTATAAGGGAGGAATATATGACAGAGAGGGCGATGACAAATCGTCTCGAAATAACAGATTTTTTCCGCGGGTCAGAAAGGCCTGAAAGTATATTTCTGAAACGTTGAATGATATTCATGTAGTATTTGACCCTCCGGGTATTATGGCATACAGCGTATCGTGATTCCGGGACCTCCGGCCGATACATCGACAGGGACGTGATCCCGGACATGATTGTCAATAAAGCTGGTATCTATTTCAATAAATCAATGAAAAAACGAATCGGTTTAACGGGATAGATGGTAAAAGAAAAAATAATTGCAAAATGCAAGAAATATTCTTGCCAATTTTCAATATGCCGGGATGATATCATCATGAAGAAATCGCTATTGTCAGCAATGGATAAAAACCAGATTGAAGAGCTCCTCTACCATGCCCTGAGGACTATTTATCTTTTCGAGCGGACCGAGATCGAATTATTCGGCCTGGACTACCAGCAGATGTATCTTCTTAAATATCTCAAGCGATCCGATCCCCTTCGCGTGAGCGAAACAGCAGAAAAATTGAGAATCCAGGTATTTGCGGCGACACGCCTGATCGATCAGCTTGAAAAAAAGAAATTGATAACCAGAACCAGGGACGTGAAGGACAGGAGAAACATTTACATCCGCCTGTCAGCACAGGGGGAGGACATGGTCGCGCGGATCGAGGTGCACACCATAGAGATGATACTTGCCCGTTTGAGCGGGTATACTGACGAACAGCTCGGAATCATGCTGGATCTGATAAGGAATATTGATGTGATTCTTGGTGTCGCGAACGGGCTGCCCGGTTCGACCGTGGCGCGGTGATACCGGGAGCGGTTGCGGCAGGGTGCGGTTCCACACGGCATTTATTACCGGGAAGAATTATTGATCAAGGAGTTGAACATGACCAGTATCTACAAGGGATATATGGGTAAAATGCTGGATGTCAACCTGACTACAGGAAAGGTCGGTGAGTATCAGGTGAGCGATACCGATCGGGAGCTTTTCCTGGGAGGCCGTTACCTGAGCACGAAGATCCTGTGGGACGAGCTTAAGCCCGGGGTCGATCCGCTTTCTGACGAGAATATACTGGTCGTCATGACATCACCGCTGACCGGGACCGGCGGACCCTGTACCAGCAGGTACGACATCTCCGCAAAAAGCCCGCAGACCGGCGCGATCGGACATTCAAACAGCGGCGGAAATTTCGGCATGAATCTCAAGCGTGCCGGGTGGGACGGGATGGTCGTACGCGGGAAGGCGGACAGCCCCGTATATCTGGAAATCGAGGACGACACTGTATCAATAAAAAAGGCCGGAAAAATCTGGGGGATGGACACCCAGGAGGCGCAGAAAGCCATGCTGGGGACCGGGAAGGGCGGCTCCATGGCCATCGGCCCGGCCGGCGAAAACCTCGTCAAGTTTGCTGCGGTCGTTTCCCAGGAGCGCTGTCACGGACGGACCGGCATGGGCGCGGTGATGGGATCGAAGAACCTGAAGGGAATGATCGCGCGCGGGACGAAATCCGTTCCCATCAACGATCCGGAGAACTACAAGATAACTGTGAAAAAGTGGATAAAGCTCCTTCAGGGCCACCCTGCCACGGGCGTTATGGCGCCACGCCTGGGCACGGCATTTTCTCTCATGCCGCTGTCGGTGAGGAACACGCTGCCAACGAAAAACTTCAGCGCGGGGACCTATGACAAGGCATATAACATCAGCGGTGAGATGCTCGCCGAGAAGCACCTTGTGAAAAACTTCGGTTGCATTTCCTGCCCGATCCGGTGCGGGCGCGTAGTAAATATCAACGGGCATGAGGTAAAGGGACCGGAATACGAGATCATGTGCCTGATGGGCTCGAACCTCCTTATCGATGACCTGGAGGCGATCATACACTGGAACTACGAGATCGACCTCCTGGGAATGGACACGATCAGCACCGGGACCATCCTCGGGTTTGCGGCGGAGCTCAATGAGAAGGGCATCTGGAAAAACGGCATAGCGTTCGGGGATAAAAAAGCGATGTCGAAGGCGATTCAGGACATCGCCTACCGCAGGGGGATCGGCAACGATCTCGCGGAGGGCGTGCGTTTCCTCTCAAAGAAATACGGAGGAGAGGATTTCGCCCCGCACGTCAAGGGCCTGGAGTTTCCCGCGTACGAGCCGCGGGGAACCGTATCCCAGGCGCTCGGGTATGCCACCGCCACGCGCGGGGCCTGCCATCTTGATGCGGGCTACGAGGTCTACATGGAGGTGACCGGCCCCATTACCATGGACCAGCACAAGTACCGCGGCAAGCCGCCGTGGACCGTGCTCACGCAGAACCTCATGGCCGTCATAAGCGCGGGCGGGAATTGCCTCTTCACGGGGTGGACCTTCGTCCCCAAACCGGCTTACAAGGTCCCGGGCAAGCCGCTGCTCTCGAAAATTGTTACAGCGGTAATGAGTAATGTCGGCTGGCTCATCGCAGCCACGGTCAAAACACCCCCATGGCTGTTAAAGATACATGTTCCGTTCCTTCTCCCTCATTCAAAGGCCCTGAAGGAAGCTACCGGAATGAAAATGGATTTTGGAATATGGTCGAGGATCGGGGAGCGCGGGTACAATATGGAGAAGCTGTTCAACCTCCGCGAGGGGATCAACAAGGAGCACGACAAGCTGGCACGAAGGTTCACTGACGAGCCGCTCATTCCAGGGAAGCCGAAAACCGTTGTCAGGATGGACAAAATGCTCCCGAAGTATTACAGGCTCAGGGGCTGGGATAAGAACGGCATCCCCAAAAAGAAAACACTCAAGAAGCTGAAGCTGGATTTTATCGATATAACGCAAATAACGAAGTAAATGAAACAATGAAGGCGGGGCTGGAAGGCCCCGCCCGCGTGGATAATAATTATTCCTTTACGTATTACGCAGCGTACATGTCCACGTGTTTGACCTGCTTGAGCGGAATCTGCTTTTCGCCGTTGTCGATGTCGAATGTAACGATCATGTCTCCTATCAGGGAACGGTTCTTGTAGAGCTCGATTTCGTTGCCGTCCTCCAGAACCAGTATAATGTCAAGTCCCTTGATATCAAGATACTTCGTCAGCAGTTGTTTGAAATTCTTTTTCTTTCCTTTTTTGTGTGCCATAGTATCCCCTCAAGAAGATTGGATTTTTCGGATTAATTAATTTTTATGTCCCATCTTTAATATCGGTTTTATGTCGGATAACTTGATTAATTTTTATATATAATGCAAGAAAAATGTAAGTTCAAATTAATCGGAAATTGCATGTGGGCCGAATCTGGATTATGAAAAAGAAGTATTGTCTATTCTTCAAAACCGATTCGCCAAACCGCGGTACCTGCTAAACCATATCTGTCGGCAATGCTCTTCAACAGCGTGAGGGTATGGCGGTCGGATAGATAGGTGATGCATGAATTCCCGGATTTGAAGAAAAGTGTGCCGGAAGGATCTCTCCTGGCGTTGCGTTGTGCGGCCTGTTTGGCGCCTTTTCGTGATGAAAGGGCAGTGGCTCTTTCTCCGCACCAGCGGTACCCATATGCCGGCATCCCGAGCAAGAGCCTGCCAGGCTTGATGTACGAGAGGGCGTACGCAATGTTATTCTCCGCCCATGTGACGTCAGTGACCGGACCGGGGCCTGTATGAGAGCCATGGAGATCATAGCACATCAGGACAACGGCATCGACCAGCGGCGATAGTACCGACAGGTCATGAAAACCGCTCCATTTTGCGGGAAACCCGATACTCGGGAAAACGGCCATGGTTATGCTGCCCCTGTATTCTTTCCTGAGGTCGCCGAGAAAAAGACCAAGCCGCTTTGCGTATTCCGGACGCAGGTACTCGAAATCGAGATGGATGCCGGGGAACCCGTTGTTTACTGCGAGAACAGCGATGGCCCGGGCCGCTCTCTTCCGCGCTTGTTCGTCGGAAAGAATGCGGCTACCCGCACCTGTCGAGACAAAAGATATAACAGGGTAAAGGGTGACACCTTTTTTCCCGGCAATCACTTTGATTGTATGGAGGAACTGGCCCGGAGGTGCGGTCATGCGTCCGTTCTCTCCCAGCTTAAATCCTGTGATGCAAATCACTGAAAACCTTATCGTGATGCTTTGCAGATAAGCTTCGGACAGGTTGTCTGTATGGACCAGGTAGCCCCATGTGGCAGCTTTATTGGCCCTGGAATGCGAGTTATCCGGGAAAAGAATAAGAAGAAATATCAATAATTGACAAAATAGTTGCTTCATGATATAATAGCCCGGGTATTAATGATGTGTGTAATTGTATGCCAGAGCGGCATATCGTACAATAATTTTTTGACATAAGGGCATTTTAGTATTAAATTATTGAACAAAGAATAAGATAATGAATATAGTAAATACAGTCAGGGAACGGATCGTGAAAAGGCATGCAATAGTACTCGGGGTCCTTATAGCCATATCAGCGCTCGCCGGATTCAATTCATGCGGCAGTGTGGATGATGTAGATGAACAGTCGCCCGTCCTTATCGTCCATATCGTGCCCAATGCAGGGATAACTATCAGCGATACAGAGAAGGTCTATCTTGTCTTCTATTCCGACAGCACATGGCTAAGCCCCTGGCTCCAATTCGGTGGGAATACTCAGACCTTGATCAATCCTAATGTCGGTACATTCTCCGCATACGTGGCAGCGTTCTGGGACGCGGACGGCGACGGAATACTGGATGCTGGCGAGCCCTGCACCGGATATCCAAATGCCGAGCATTCTGCCGCGCAGGAAATGACTGAATTGACGTTCCTTCCGCTCGAATGGAAGGAGATCACGATAACGCTGGATCCTGCAATTACCTATTGAACAGGACCAGTGCACCGGAGCCGTCATGATACAGAAAAAAGCCATTATTTTTGCAATCACCGTGGTTGTTGCGGCTGCCGTTTTTGCGACACCGGGATGCGATTCGACAGAGGCGAAGAACCCGCAGTTGATACTTAACGTCAAGCTTGATGAAGTCCTCTATCCCGTGAGCAGCGCGAACAGGATCTATGCCGTGTTTTATATCGCGAACGACTGGGCAACGCCCTGGATGACGCTGAACTTTCCCATGAGCACGGTCATAACCCCGGAGCTCAACATTGGCGATTATCCGCTCTTTTTCGAGGTATGGTATGATGTGGACGGCGACGGACTGCCGACTGCCGGCGTTGATTTCTACCAGGGCTGGCTGGGTAAAATCGACCGCACCAGCGACACCCTCGATCCGCTGCCCGTGGCGGAGACTGAAGTAATGATGCTGAATTTTGACCTGGATAATCACGGCACGTTCTAACAAAGAAAATAAAAACTCCTTCCGCTGAGTTTTTATATATTGAAAAACACTTGCCAAATTACCCCCCGGCTTTTTCCATCATCTGGACCTGATATCAGTGTTGAGGATAAATGAAGCAGATGGCCGAGCTCAACGGAAAACAAAGACGCAAACTCAAGTCCCTTGCCCACCACCTTAAACCGGTGGTATACATCGGGAAGAACGGCATAACCGACGGCCTGATGGCTGCCGTCGAGCAGGCCCTTGATGACCATGAACTGATAAAAATAAAGTTCATAGATTTCAAGGATGCGAAGCGTGCTTTTCTCGAGAAAATTGCTGCCGAGACAGGCGGGGAAATACTCAACCTTATAGGTAACATTGCCATTGTCTTCAGGCAGTCCCGCGATGAAGCGAAGAGGAAAATTGAACTTTAGTATTGCACATTATTCTTGACAATTAACGGCAGAATATACTAATGCATCATAAACATCACGGGCGGTCCCGGTCGGCCAGGGCCCGCGCAATGCATCAAGGAGGTCGGCGGTGAAAAAATTTAACGTGGTCATACTCGGCGCCACCGGCGCAGTGGGTATCGAATTCAGGAAGATATTACTGGAACGGAAGTTCCCGATAGATAACATACGTTTTCTCGGGCTCTCGACGGTCGGTAAGGAGTTTGATTTCGGAGGCCGGAAGGTCAAGGTGGAGCCGGTAGCGGACGGCTGCTTCAAGGGCTTCGACATAGGTCTGTTCTCCGCCGGCGGCGATATCAGCAAGAAGGTGGCCAGGCGCGCGGCCGAAGAAGGGTGTGTCGTTGTGGACAACAGCTCGGCGTGGCGCATGGATCCAGGCGTGCCGCTTGTCGTGCCGGAGGTCAACCCGGACGATGTTGACTGGCACAAGGGCATCATAGCAAACCCGAACTGCTCGACCATACAGATGGTCGTGGCGCTGAAGCCCATACATGATGCTGCTCGTATCAAGCGGATTGTGGTCAGCACATACCAGGCGGTTTCAGGGACCGGTCTCAAGGCCATAGAGGAATGCATGATTCAAATGAAAGACATCGTCAACGAGAGGCCCATATCGCAGCGCAAAGTATATCCTCACCAGATAGCATTTAACGCGCTGCCGCAGATTGACGTATTTCTCGATAACGGTTATACAAAGGAAGAGATGAAAATGGTCAACGAGACCAAAAAGATCATGGGAGATGATTCCATCCGGATCACCGCGACCACGGTGCGGGTACCGGTGCTCTACGGTCATTCGGAATCGGTCAATATCGAGACGGAAAAGAAGATAACCCCGGACGAGGTCAGGGAGTTATTGAAAAAGGCTCCGGGCGTAACGGTGATAGATAATC
>JAKJGD010000083.1 GCA_022704585.1 Spirochaetota bacterium
GTTTCTCCTTCACGATGATGGCGCCCACCGAACGCCTGATGCAGGTCGATCGCGTGGCCACGTCCTCGGCGATTTTCATGAAATAATCGTCCCAGCTTGGCCGGTCGGTCATTGTTCCACCTCGTACTTGAATGTTAATGATGTTGATACCGGTTGCTCGGTGTGTATCCGGACCTCGGCTTTCAGCGGCAGGTAGGGTCTACGGGAAAGGAAAAGCGATTTTTTACCTTCTACCAGGCGCTCCGGGTGGCTTTGCGCGTAAAACATGAATTCGTGGTGATCAACCGATTCTTTCTGAACGTTCGATTCGCCGGGCTTGAGCGCCAGCGCAGCGATGTCCCGGCCCATCGGTACGGTGATGATGACGTCCTGTCCGCAAAGAACGACAAGGTCAGCCATGCCGCCGGTAAAGCGGAGCGAGAGGGGGCCGTCACCCGATGACCTGGTCGAGAGGTAAAAGATATAACTGCCGGTATTATTCATATGCGACATGGATAACCTGAAGGATGCGTCGCGATAGTTGAACGACGAGGTCAGATATTCCTGTCCCGGTTTGTTCTTGTTGTAATAGAGAAAAAGCAGCGCGATGATTGCGAGGTTAATGATGATGAGGCCGGCCGAGACTTTTTTTTTCTTGCTGCTTTCCCGGGCGTTTTCCTGGGACCGGAACCTTCTCAGCGTCTGCTCGCGTATGGATTCCCCGGTAGGCTGTTTTTCCTGCATCGATGACCCGGATTGTGTTGGAATAAAAAACGTATGAATTGATAATTCATACGTTCATGGCACATGTCAACAATTTATTTTATGGCCGGAGGAGGGCCTGCCGGCGCCGGGATTACAGGCTTTGTTCGAGGTCGCGGATCCCCTGCAGGATGATATTGTATTCTCTTGAATCGGCTGAAAACGAGTCAAGATACCGCTTGAAATATTCTATCTGCTCGTGTTTCCATTTGTTGATATCGTGCTTTTGGATCGTCATGATAATTATCCTCCGGCGTTGTAATCGCTTTTATTATTCTCGGATGGTAGCGGGATAATCTTGAGTGGAATATTGAAAAAAGAAGGCGGCATCTTTCGATGCCGCCTTCCGGTATTCTGGCTTTTTCCCCCGCGAATTATTCGCAGAGTTCGAACATTGCCGCAGCGCCCATGCCGCCGCCGATGCACATGGATTCGATACCGTACTTGGTCCCGGTCCTTACCATGTTGGCAACGAGAGTGGCGAAAATCTTGGAGCCGGTGCATCCCAGCGGGTGGCCGAGTGCTATGGCGCCGCCGCTGATGTTGATCCGCTTCTCCGAAGAATCGGCCGCCCAGTATTTCTTGTCAGCGATGCCAAGCTGCTGCGCACAATAGATTGCCTGTGACGCAAAGGCCTCGTTGAGCTCGAAAATCAGGCTTTCGGTCTGGAGCTTCTTCAGGTCCCAGCCGACCAGCTTGCAGAGCTTCGGAATCGCGTACGCAGGGCCAACGCCCATTTCGTCCGCCTTGCAGCCGGCTACGGTATAGCCCACCAGCTTGACGAGGGGCTTCATGCCGTATTTCTTCACAGCGTCTTCGCTCATGATGATCGAGGCAGCCGCGCCGTCGGTGGTCTGGGAAGAGTTACCCGCGGTGACGGATCCGGTGGACGAGAAAGCCGGCTTCAGCTTTTTCAGGCCGTCTATCGTGGTTTCCGCCCTGACGCCGTCGTCAAAATCCTGTACGAACGTTTCCCGTACGATGGTGCCGTCCGGCTTTTCAACGAACTTGTCGGCCGTGGTGGGGACAATTTCCGTGAAGTATTTGTTCTTTTGTGCGGCAGCCGCTTTCATGTTTGAATGATATGCAAACTCGTCCTGCATTTCGCGTGTTATCTTATAACGGTTTGCCACGTTTTCAGCTGTTACGCCCATGGACATGTAGACATCCGGTTTTTCCTTCGCCCAGTCGGCCAGCGGCCGGGGGAGGTTGCCGCCCATCGGAACGATCGACATGGACTCGCAACCGCCGGCCATGTTGACTTCGGACCATCCCGCCATGACTTTCAGGGCGGATATGGCTATCGACTCAAGTCCGGATGAGCAGAAACGGTTTACCGTAGCGCCGGAAACTGAATCGGGGAACTTCGCGATCTGAAGGGCGACGCGTCCCAGGTTCAATCCCTGTTCTGCTTCGGGGAACGCGCATCCAAGCATGAAGTCGTCGATGGCGGCCCTGTCGAGTTTGATCCGGTCAACGGCGGCGTTCATCGCCTGGACGATGAGTTTTTCCGGCCTTGTTTGAGCAAGGGCACCTTTGCCGCGGCGGCAACCGGGTGTTCTTACTGCACTGACTATATAAGCATCTCTCATATGTTTCCTCCTGTATTCAATTTTGTTGTTACATCATCAACGGCTTGCCGGTGTTCAGGATATGCTCGGCCATCTTCTGGGTTTCTTCAGTCTTCCAGAGGTCGACGAACGCTTCCCGCTCGAGCTTTGTGAGATACTCTTCGGAAACGAGCTGTCCCTGCCGCGCTTCTCCGCCGGACATACAGTAGGCGGCCTTCTTCGCGATGAACTCCATGTGTTTCGGTATGTAGCCGCCGGAGCGCATGTTGAGCATCTCGGCCCAAATCATCCCCTGGGCTTCCTGGCCCATGGCCGGATATTTTTTCTTTGCCGGGGGAGCATAGCCGTCATTGACGAGTTTTAGGCACTCTTTCTTCGCTTCGCCTATGAGGTTGTCCTTGTTGAAGACGATCCTGTCAGTCGCCCGCAGGAAGCCGTTCTTCCGGGCTTCAGCCGCTGACATGCTGACCTTGGCCTGTGCCACGCACATGAATGCAGGTATGAAGTATGCTGCATAGTCGGCAAGCTTGACGCTGGCCGGAACTGACGCCATGTACCGCTGCCACAGGTGGATCATGCCGCATCCGCCGGGTACCAGACCCGCGCCGATCTCGACGAGACCCATGTAGAGTTCAGCATGAGCAACGATCTTGTCCGATGCAAGGCAAAGCTCGCAGCCGCCGCCCAGGGTCATGCCGTACGGCGCCGCAACTATCGGAATGGGAGCGTATTTCATTCCCATGATCCCTTCGTGCACGTGCTTGATGAAGGCGTCGATTTCGTTGAACTTTTTGGCCTTGGCAAGGCTCAGCATGAAGCCGAGGTCACCGCCGGCCGAGAATGCGCCCGGGAAGCCGGGGGCCTGGTTGCCGAAAACGATGCCCAGCCCGTTGTCCTTGACGTAGTCTGCAGCGATCTGCATGAAGTCGACCATGTTCTTGTTAACGGCGTTCATCTTCGTATGGAACTCGATGTCGAAGATGCCGTCGCCCAGGTCGATAAGGGAAGCAGCGTCGTTGCCTTTGACGAATTTCTTGTTGGCCCTGAGGTTGGCCAGGTTGATCGCCATCGGGCTTGTCTCGATTTCCTTGTACTTCATGGTCTTAAGATCGAAGTACATCTTTTTGCCCTTTTCGATCTTGTAGAAGGTTTTTACCTTCTTGGTGATCATCTGCTGGATCTTCTTCGGGACCTTCATCCCTTCTTTCTTCATGCGGGCGACGGAGGCATTCAGTCCGATGGCGTCCCACGTTTCGAAGGGGCCCATTTCCCAGTTGTATCCCCACTTCATCGCGTTGTCGATCTCGACGATGGAATCGCATATTTCGGGGATGCGGTTCGCCGAGTAGATCAGGCAGCCGGCCGTAACCTTCCATGCGCACTGGGCGCCCTTGTCGGTACCGTTCACCATCGCTTTAATCTTGTCGCCGAGGTTCGTCGCTTTCTTGGCGGCAGCCAGGCAGGGGAAGTCCGGTTTTTCGAATGTTTCATATTCCAGGGTCTTGTAGTTGATCACCTTGTTGACTTTCTTCCAGTCGGGGGTGATTTCTTTCTTATAGAAGCCCTGTTTGGTCTTGTTGCCAAGCCACTTTTTCTCTACCATCTTGCCGACGAATGCGGGCAGTTTGAGGCCTTCGCGGGACTCGTCTTTCGGGCAGAGGTCATAGCAGTTGTTTGCAACATGTGAGAATGTGTCAAGACCGACCATGTCAGCGGTCTTGAAGGCGGCCGTTTTCGGACGTCCCATCGGGGCGCCAAAGAGGGCATCGATCTCGGGAATGGTCATGTTCATTTCCTGCATGACCTGCATGGTGTACACCATGGAGTAGACGCCGATGCGGTTCCCGACGAAGTTCGGGCTGTCATTGGACCAGACGATCCCTTTGCCCAGGATCCTCTCGCCGAAATCAGCCATGAAATTCAGGATTTCTTTTTTAGTTTCTTTGCCCGGTATGAGCTCGAGCAGGTGCATGTAACGAACCGGGTTAAAGAAGTGCGTTCCGAGGAAGGCCTCTTTGAACGCTTTGCTCCGGCCCATCGATATCTTGTTCAGCGGAAGGCCAGACGTATTTGTGGAGACGATTGCGCCTTTCTTCATTATCTTTTCGATCCGGGCGAAGAGATCCTGTTTTATTTTCAGGTTCTCGACAACCACTTCGACGATCCAGTCGCAGTCAGCGAGCTTTTTGAAATCGTCTTCCAGGTTTCCGATTTGAACGAGTGCTGAATCGACACCCTTGTCAAAGAAAAGGGCCGGTTTCGATTTCATAACACCGTCTAAGCCAGCCTGTACGATCCTGTTCCTCGCTTTTGGATCTTTCTTCTCATCGTCTTTAAGATCGAATGGAACAATGTCCATCAGCAGCGTAGGTATCCCCGCGCTGGCACACAGAGCAGCAATACCTCCACCCATTATGCCAGAGCCGATAACGGCTACTTTTTGGATCCTTCTAACCATAGAGACCTCCTGTTTAAGTCTGTTTTTAAATATATTTTTTTGGGAGAAAAGGTGTATCTGAATTATTTGCAGAGCAAAAAATAATCTTTTCTCCGAACAACTTGAACATCCGACGCATACTTCTAAAAAATGAAAGTATGTTTCTTTTAGGTCAATCATTATTTGATTGTACAAAATGTCAATATTTATAAGATGTCTAAAACAAAAATGATTGTAAAAAGTTTGATTTTTTTTAGCCTGAAAGGGCTTTCCGTGTTGAACGCGAAATCATGAAGATCACACGCTGCTCGGGACAGGGTGACTGCTCGCTTGAAGGCCGTGCGGCAGAGAGTGTCTTCTTCAATGCAGACCGGGTCCAGGGTGAATAGTCAGTCATCGTTTATTGAAATTTTAAACCGGGCCGGTTGTAATTCGGTTGACAACGAGGGAGTAAATTCAAAAATGGATTGAGAAAACACTGGCGCCGTACCCAAGTGGCAAGGGAGAGGTCTGCAAAACCTTTATGCAGCGGTTCGAATCCGCTCGGCGCCTCATATCCCGCCCAGGTGGTGGAATTGGTAGACACAAGGGACTTAAAATCCCTTGAACAATTTGTTCGTGAGGGTTCAAGTCCCTCCCTGGGCAATCTGCCTCCTAGAGCGGGAACTTCATGACAGCCAGCTGTTTCGTATTCCGTATCAAGTCCATTATACGGGGCTTGAGATACTCTATACACTCTTTTACGTCAGAACTATAGTGAAAAATCTCCAGGTCATGCGGCTCGATAAACCCGTATTCCGCAAGCTTGTCGAAGTTTACAACCTCCCTCCAGAACGATTCCCCGAACAGCACTATCGGGAAATTCATCTTTTCGAGTTTCCGTGTCTGGACCAGGGTCATGACTTCAAACAGCTCGTCCATGGTACCCAGGCCTCCGGGAAATATGATAATTGCCTTGGCCTGGTAGACGAACCACAGCTTGCGCATGAAGAAATAGTGGAATTGAAAGCTGAGCTCAGGCGAAATATACTTGTTGGGGCTCTGCTCGAAGGGGAGCTCTATGTTCAACCCGATGGTGAGGGCTCCGGCCCGCTGCGCCCCCATGTTTGCGGCCTCCATGATGCCGGGACCGCCTCCGGTGCATATGTAAATGGGGTTCCCGGTCTCGCGCTCGATTTCGGCATTGAGGCTGGCCAGCTCGAAGGCGAGGTCTGCCGCGGCATGGTAGTACCGGGCGGTATCATGCTTGTCGTTTTCAGGGTTGATGCGGGCGGACCCGAAGAATACGACCGTATGCCTGATGTTGAGCTCCTTGAAGCGTTTCTCGGGCTCCATGTATTCGCTCATGATGCGGATGGCCCGTGCCTCGCGGGAGTGAAGAAATTCACGGTTGTCGAATGCCCGGATGGGGAACCTGTCTTTCATTGATACCGTTTTTTCCGCTTCATGTTGAAAATGGTGCCGTCCGAGCTCTCGGAAACGGATTGAGAGAGCACGCACTCCTTGTCGATCATGTCTATGGTGACCGCGTCCATGAAGTTGAGGATGATCTTGAGGCCGGCGCCGATGCCCCGGAGGGGAATTTCACGCCCGTTGAGCCGCACCTTGATCCTGCATTTTTCGGATTCAGTCGCGTAGCTGATGATCTGGTTGATGTAGTTCCGCGAACCGGCCCGCGGCGTGGAGTTGAGGATGTTGAAAATATCAAACCCCTTTCCGTGGTCTATAATGGTGGCGTCGAACAGCTCGTTTGTTATGGTATACCGTACTGTTATATCGCGCAGGTCTTCAGTGCCGGTCTTCAGTGTGATGCTCTCGTTCGTTTTCATGGTTTCCTGGATGGCGTTCGTCAGCGCCTCGTCCAGTGAAAGGACGATTTCGTCAATCTCGTCCTGCTTGTAATGTACTTGTTTCAGGTCGTACATCAAATGCTCGATGACCTCGGGGACAACCGAGGTATTGGCGGAATAGCTGTTCAGGAAATCGATATGTTGGTTGGTCTTCATACGATATTATGCATACCGGCGATCGATGATTTTACACCATCAGAATTTAATGAAAAAAAATCAATTATTAATTTATTCGGCACGCAATATTCACCGATTTACATCAATTTTTTCTCCACGGGGTACGGGCCGGGATAAAAAGCGGCGGTTCCGGGGATTGCTGGAACGTCTTTCTGGTAATTAATCAAGGCAACGAATGTATCTATGCATGCCCGGTGCGGTAATTTTGTACTTGCGCCCGGACAAGGCAGGGATGGTATCATGTCCAGTAATATTTTTTTCAAAGGTGAAGCGATGAAATTGTATACTAAAATCTTCATTATCATTATAATAGTGACGGTGGCGGGCTGCGCAAAAAAAAGGTACGATAGTGAGGCGTTGTCATTGTTGAAAGACATGAGTCTCGAGCGGAAAATTGGGCAGATGATAATGGTGGCCGTGCCGGGAACGGGGATGAATGCCGATATCCGGGCCATTATAAAGGGCTACCTCCCCGGGGGCGTCATCCTGTACGGTAAAAACCTCACTACTCTTGAAAACAACAGGCGTTTTATTGGCGAGATGCAGGAGTCCTCAATGCTGGGCTCCGGCATGCCGCTCTTCGTGTCCGTCGACCAGGAAGGAGGGCGGGTGATCCGTTTCGTCCCGGGAG
>JAKJGD010000084.1 GCA_022704585.1 Spirochaetota bacterium
CTTCCCCGTGGCGCTGGAAGGTGCGCTCAAGCTCAAGGAGATCTCTTATATCCACGCGGAAGGCTATCCCGCCGCCGAGATGAAGCACGGGCCGATCGCTCTCATTGACGAAAACATGCCGGTCGTTTTCATCGCGCCCCGGGACATCATCTACGACAAGATCATCAGCAACATGGAAGAGGTCAAGGCGCGCGGGGGGCGCATCATTGTAATAGCCAGCAAGGGAGACCGCTCGATCAAAAAATATTCGGATCATGTCATATATGTGCCCGAGGTGAAAAAGATATTCTCCCCGCTCCTCACCGTTATCCCGCTCCAGTTGCTCGCGTACCACATCGCCGTTCTCCGCGGGTGCGATGTTGACCAGCCGCGCAACCTGGCAAAGAGCGTGACCGTGGAATAAGGGGACGCCCGGCGGTCCGGGAATGTTTCCCGGAACCGGCCTCCTCTTGCTCCACCCGTTCGAGATCGCCCCTGTCTGGCCCCCCGCCGATAACTGCAGTCGCGCCTTCCTTCGATTCCCCCACCCCTATCTCTTTAATATCTTCCCATAATATTAAAAAAAATTGTTGCTACTATTGTCACTATGGATATATATTTGATTAATTGTTGTATTTGGGTTTTAAAATGTATAAATTATAAATGTATCAGACCGGGAAAGCGCTCCAGCCGGCGTCCCGGAACAGGGCGTAGCAATGCATTTATTGAATATTTCCAGGGTTAAGAGGGGCCAGTGAAACAAAATATCATGCTCGTTGAAGACGAGCTGATAACCGCGCTGGACATACAACGCATGCTTGAAAAAGTAGGCTATCGTGTAGCAGCGACCATCGCTTCCGGCGAAGAAGCCGTCCAGAAAGTCATGGAGATTCATCCCGACCTGATTATCATGGACATTTTTCTCTCTGACGAAATGGACGGCATCGAGGCGTGCGACATGATTATCCGCCAGTATGACGTTCCGGTGATTTTCCTTACCGCCAACGCCGATTCGACAACCATCAAGCGCGCGGACAGCATCAAGCACTACGGATATCTGATTAAGCCGGTCAGGCAGAACGACCTGGACTCCCTTATATCGACCGCACTCCAGCGGCACAAGATCGAATCCATGAACGACAGACCCTCCCCGCACTGACGCCCATGGTCGTTTCCCGGTCTATTAATAATCGGATCACCTCATAAGGGGAATCAGCGTCAAATGAAATTCAGAAAAATGATGCTCGCACTGGTAAAAGGCACCGGAGTTGCTCTGGTTATTTTCGGCATAGCCATCTGTATTCTGGGCATAGCCATGTCGGCATTTGAAGCATCACCCGAGGATTCCCGCAACGGCCCGCAAATAGCCCTGGTTTCCATGGCTTTCACATTCCCCGGGCTATTCCTGATGTATCTTGCAAGGCGCTCAAGAAAAAGGATGGAAATCCTTCTGGCGATCGCCGGGATTGTTAACTCACACCGAAGAATAACGCTTACTGACCTTGCGGCCAAGCTGATGATCCCAACCGATAACATGGGAAACCTGCTGGCCCTGGCAATATCACAGGGTCTTGTCAAAGGTAATTTCGATCGAACAACAGATGAGTTTTTCACAGAGGACGGGAAACATGAACAACACGAGATCCGCTTCTGCTCTTCCTGCGGATCGCCGTTTGAAAGGATATACCTGAAAGGTGAAACGATTAAATGCAGATCATGCGGGAACGTTATTTCCTGACCTCTATACCCAGGTGATGCAGAAGCGCCAGCAGTCCCAGCAGGTATGACTGTATCCCGAACCCGGATATCTGGCCGATGCAGACGGGCGCCACGTATGAAACCCGCCTGAACTCTTCCCGCGCATGAATGTTCGAAAGGTGCACCTCGACCGCCGGGATACCGGTCGCGGCTATCGCGTCCCTCAGCGCGATCGAAGTATGCGTGAAGGCTGCCGGGTTGATTACCACGCCATCGGCTGACCGGTTCTGATGGAGATAGTTGATGATGTCCCCCTCGACGTTCGATTGGAAAAATTCGAGTGTGATATCATATCCCTCGGCTGCGGAGAGCATGAGCCTCTTTACATCTTCAAGCGTCTTGTCGCCGTATATCTCCGGCTCACGCGTCCCCAGCAGGTTAAGGTTCGGTCCGTTTACAACCAGTATCTTCTTATTTGTTCCCATGCCGTCCATCCTTTCGCCTGATTTAGTTTCACGTTACCTCCCTTCACCGCTGAAGGCATCGAGGAGATTTGTCGCCTGCATGAACTGGAGGCCCCGCTGCGTCGCCGACAGCACCTGCTTCAGGTATTCGTTTGCCTTGTCGGGATTATTCATCTCCCGGTAGATCAGCGACAGCTCGATCCGGGCCTTCGATTTTATCGTCTCGTCGCCTTCCTGCATGTCGACCACCCGCGTAAAATAATATATCGCGTTCGCGGCGCTCTTCACGACGAGCATATTGTAGAGTCCGATGAAATAGTACGCCTCATCCGCATGCTCGGATTTAGTTCTGCTGATGGCAAAATAATAGTTGTACGCCCTGTAATAATTTCCCGCCCGAAGATATATTTTACCCGACAGGTAGTTCAGCAATTGTTCATTGCCCTGGTACCGGGTGAGATAGGCCGAGTACTTCTCGAATTGGGGCAGATCGTTTTTCCTGTAATAATGATCCACCATGAGCCTGAATACCGACTCACCGTACCGGCTGCCGGCCAGACCGGCAAGGTGCTGTTCGCAGAGAGATGCGGCCTTGTCATCGTCGGCCATCTCGAAATACAGCTGGATAAGGAGAGCGTATTTCCTGCTCTGCTTCTCCTGGTCTTCGCTGTCGGCGACCTCGGAGATGAGCGACACAGCGTCCTGGTATTCCTTCGTTCCTGTCATTATCTCGCCAAGGGAAAGCTTCGCATGGTCAACGAAGGCAGTTCCGGGGCATTCATTGATCACCTTGCTGAAATAAAGCCCGGCCTCGTCCTGTTTCCCGCTGCGCTGGAGGTGTTCGCCGATCAGGTACAGCGACTCGGAATAGCCCGCCTTGTCGCTTTCCAGGAACTCGTTCGCCTCCATGGCAGAGCGGTAGTCCCCCACCTCGAGGGCGCACCGTACATACATGAGCACGTCCTCTTTCTGGTATTCCTGCATTCTGTTGAGGTCCAGTGTCGCATAGACTTCCTTTATTTTCTTCTGTTTGTAATAGGACCGTGCAATGACGATCACCGCCTCGTGCCACTGGGCTTCACTCAGGGGCGGACGCTCGCCCTCCGGGAGCATGGAGGTCACGTCCTCATAGCGCTTCAGGTTGTAGAGCGTCATGATCTTCTTGAACATCGCATCTCCGCGGCTTTTCGTATAGGGGCTGCCCAGGTATTTGTTGTAGTACTCCAGCGCATACCCGTAATTTCCGCGGGTAAAATTATCATTCCCGAGTAAAAAGCAGAGGTCAGAGGCCTTTTCCGAGCCCGGAAAACGGTTCAATATCAGATTAATGTATTTGCGGGCATCCATGCCCTTTTTCATCAGCACGGTAGCATAGTCGTAGATCGCAGCGTCAGCATCCTTTTTGTTCAGGTAATACCGGGTGATGACATCCACAACGCTCCCGGCGGCCGCAACGTCTTCCCTGGACATATATATTTTCAGGAGCAAGAGATTTGCGTCGTAACCGTTTTCGATGTTTTTCTGTTTAAGGTAATCCTTCAAAAGATTTACCGCACCGGCGATATCGCCCTTTTTATAACGCACCAGCCCGAGATAATAATTCGATTCCAGGTTGAACCTGGAAAATGGATTTTCTTTCCTGATCGTCTCGAAGATATCAACCGCCCGGTCGATCTCCCCCATCTCCAGGTAGACGCGGGCCCTCATGAATTGTATCTCGTCCCGGTTACTCTCCATCGGGTTTTCCTTGAGGTAGAGGTTATAAACCTCGGCCGCCTTGTCGTATTTCATAATCGAAAAGTATGTTTTACCAAGCACGATGAGGAGACTGTTACGCTCTTCGATCCGGACTGTTTTGAGAGACTCCTCGAGATAGGGGACCGCCTTTTCAGGGTCCCGGTCCACGTAGAACTGTCCCAGGGTGAGGGACGAGCGCGACTTCAGCTCCATGTCTCCCGATTCGGCTCTTACGTTCTCAAGGCGCTTCAGTCCCTCCTCCGGGTTCTGGTCCGCCAGCATGATTACGCCCGATTCATACTGCGCATGGTAATACCATACGGCACTTTTTCCCCCGGCCAGGTATGCGTCGTATAGAAGCTTCGCCTGCTGCCGGTTCCCGATTCCGCCGTACGATACAGCCTTGAAATACAGGACGTCACGGAACCGGTCCTCCTTCAGGAGATACGCAGGGATCGAATTATAATATTGAAGGGCCTTCGGCGAGTCCCCTTTTTCATGGTAGATTCTTCCGATGCACATGTTTATAAGTCCCGCGAGGTTCGGATCAGCCTGCGTTGCGGCAAGGGGCGCTAATTTTTCCAGGGCCTCGTCGTACCTCCCATTTCTGGACAGGGCATCCCCTATCCAGTACTGTCGCATCACGTTCTGCTTCGCATCACTGCTGCCTGTAATGGCCGATTCCCATTCCAGGATTGCTTCGTCATACCTGTTTTGCGCGAGGTAGATCAAGCCTATCCGGTCATGTGCGGTGGAGCCGAGTACTGCGTCCTTGCTCCGTGACAGGAAACGCTTGAACTCTTCAATCGCGTTTGAATTATCCGCTATGTTATAATAGCACTCTCCCATCCAGAAGCGCGACTCAACGGCCAGGTTTTCGGTTTTGCACTTATTCAGGAAGCTCTTGAATTCGAACAGGGACGCTTCGAATTTCTTCTTGTTATAGAGAGACCTGGCCAGATAAAACCACGCCTGATCGATGTATTCCTCATCGCCGGCATCAATGATTTTTCTGAAAAGAAGCTCGGATGAGCCGTAATTACCGGTCCTGAACGCTTCCATGCCCTGGTCGAAGAAAGCCTTCGTGTCTACAGCCGCCTGGGCCATGCCCGCAACAAGCACGGCTATCGCCACGCACCCATGTCTGAAATAACGGTTCACGATTCGTTTCTTCTCCGGTCGGTACAATTCACGATTTTCAGCTATTCCCGTATTAGACAACCACGCCGCCTTTTTGTTCCAGTAAATATTCACGGATCAGCTCCAGTGCAATCAGGGACGAGATTGTTCTAACCCTGCCGCGGTCGCCGGTTATCGTCCTGGCGGCAGTCTGCACGCCGCCCGAATGCGCAAGACCGAACCAGACCGTGCCGACCGGTTTTTCCGCTGACCCGCCTCCCGGGCCCGCTATTCCCGTGACCGCAATCCCTATGTCGGTCTCCAGCCGGGACCTGGCGCCCGCGGCCATCTCCGCCGCTGTTTCCGGGGACACCGCTCCATGGGCTTCGAGCGTCTCCGGTGATACCCCCAGGAGCCGAATTTTCGCCCCGTTCGCGTATACGGTGACGCCGCCTACGAACACGTCGGAGGAACCCGGTATGTCGGTGAGCCGTTTCGCCACCAGGCCCCCTGTGCAAGACTCGGCGCTGGAAAGGGTCAGCTTTAATTCCTTCAATAGACTGAGGATTTCCTCCTCCGGGCTCCCGTAAGCGCTGCCAAGCAGCCTTATGCCGAAAAGCCCGCGCATCTCTTCCCCGATTGAATATGCGTCAGGGAAGCTGCCGTTCTCCACAATCGTTACCGTGTCTATTCCGTCCTCAGCCGTTATGCCCCACTGAAGGCCGCGGTCTTCCAGTTTCATCGACACGATCGCGGCATTGACATCTGATTCTTTCATCCCGATCACGCGAAAAGCCAGGCTCCTTCGCGTAGCAATACCGCATTCGACCGTAAGATACGGTATGACGGCCCGCTGCATCATGTCCGACATTTCCCGCGGAACGCCCGGGAGAGAAATTATCGTTTTACCCCCCTCCCGCAGTATGAACCCCGGCGCCAGTCCGGACAGATTTTCCAGCACGCGGGCCGTATCTGGAACTTCGGTCATTTTCAGGTCGCCGCGCGACATCGGCATGCCGAGCTTTTCAAAAAAACGCTCCATGCGTGCAAGGGAAGCTCCGTCGTTCACGATATTAAAATCAAACATTCGCCCCAGGGCTGCAATGGTATTGTCGTCATCTGTCGGGCCCAGCCCCCCGGTTATTATCACAGTGTCCGAGATATCCAGGCAGTGACGGAACGCCCGTACAAGCCCCTCCCTGTCATCGCCTGCAGCCACGATCGTCACGACCCGCAGGTCCAGCGGGAATAGCATGGCGCAGATCCGGCCGCTGTTCGTATCGATCGTCGTGCCGTACAGCAGCTCGTTGCCGGTCGAGAGTACGGATACGGTCATCATTGTGGAGTCACCGCCTGTTGCGCGTTCCTGCAACGACAGTCGTTTCCGGCCGGGTCCAGCGTCATCATACAGCTACATCTTCTCCGGGGCCGATACGCCGAGCAGGCGGAGGCCGTTCCCCATGACTATGCGCACAGCGTCCGAGAGCGCCAGGTACGTGGCGGTCTGTTCCCCGTCGTCCGTGATGATCCGGTGCTCTGTGTAGAACTTATGGAACGACTGCGCCAGGCGCATCAGGTATGTCGTCATCCGGTGCGGCTCGAAATTATCGGCGGCGTCTGCCACCTCTTCCGGGAACCGCGCGAGGAGCTTCAGCATCGCCAGCGCCTCATCGCTCTGAAGGCGTGCGGCGGCCGCCCGGTCAGGCTCGTAGCGAACGCCGCGGGATTCCGCTTCACGGAACAGGGAGCATATGCGCGCGTGCGCATACTGGAGATAAAAAACCGGGTTTTCCGAGCTTTCCTTCTTGGCCAGCGACAGGTCGAAGTCCAGGTGGCTCTCCAGCGACCGCATCACGAAGAAATACCGTGCCACGTCAACGCCGATTTCGTCGATCAGGTCCTGCATCGTTGAAAACTGCCCGAGCCTCTTGGACATCTTCACGGTTTCTCCGCCCATCATCAGGTTTACCTGCTGGGCAATAAGTATGCTCACCCTGTTCTCCGCATACCCGAGCGCCTGCATGGCGCCCTTGAGGCGGGTTATATGGCCGTGATGGTCCGGGCCCCAGATATCGATGATCAGGTCGAACCCGCGGTCGATCTTGTTGATGTGATACGCGATGTCCGCGAGAAAATAGGTCGGTCTTCCGTCGTCCCGGACGAGCACGCGGTCCTTGTCGTCCTTGAAGTCCGTGGACCTGAAAAACAGCTTCTCCTCGGAAGTAAAAACATGGCCGGATTTTTTCAGGAGCTCGAGGGCCCGTGCCACCTCCCCTTTCTGGTGGATGATTGTTTCGCTGAACCAGGTCGTGAACCTGACATTGAAATTTTCGAGGTCCCGGCGCTGGCCGCCGACGTTCATCTCGATCGCCTTCGTCGCCATGAAATCCGCGAGCTGTTCTTCGT
>JAKJGD010000085.1 GCA_022704585.1 Spirochaetota bacterium
AGAGCATGTGGGCGGACAAGCTTCTCCGGGAAAAAGGCATCCCCCACAAGCTGGTCCCCGTTCCGCGCACAATCAGCTGTGATTGCGGTGTCTGCATCAGGATCAAATCCGAAATCGTCGATGCCGTACGCCCCGATGTTGAAAAGATAGACGGCTTTACCGGTATTGTCCGGATCTAGCGGCGATTGTATACCCGTCTAGCTTTCGTTCTATATCCGCATGATAACGGCGTTTTTCTGCATAATTGTGGTCTGCTGCCCGGTGCCGGAACTGCTCGTCTTTTCATCAAATATGGTATTTTCCGTACAATCAATTTCACAACCGGCTTTTTTCAATAGCCTCTCTGCGACAAGGCAGGTTGACAGAGCGTCAGCCGCACAATAATCAGCAAGCAGCCGGCGCGCATCCGCATCCCCGTTTTGCCAGCGGTAAAACAGGTCTACGGCCTCAAACCCGTCTATTCCTTCGACCCCGGGCGGCCTCCTGATATCGAATTGTCGTTCGATCGACTTCAACCCGCCCCTGTACCCGGCATGCCACGCCACCCACCGAAGATCGATATGCGGGCAGCCGATCGCCGGGATATTGAAGGTTTTTTCCAGGAACGGCAAATCGAAACTGGAGCCGTTAAACGTGACAAGCAGCTCGGTTTCATCTGCAAGTTCCAGGAAATCTTCAAGGTTTTCACCGTACAAGAAAGTACGGACAGTCCCTCCATGGTATGCGGCTATGACGGAAACATGGCTTGAATTTCTTGACAACCCGGTGGTTTCGCAGTCAAGAAACGTGGCACGGCGCAAATAAGCGGCAAGCAGCCTCCATTGCTCGGATACCGGGAAAAGCGCCACCAGGGCCCCGATATCGTCATTATCCAGCAGATCCCTGCTTTCTGATAGAGCCTCCAGAAATGACCTGCGTCGGCCGCCGCCCATGGGCAGATCGGCGTTTCGTTTCATGCATTCATCCCAGGTAAGAAACCCGCGCTCACGAAGGGCTGCCTCCGTACCGGGTCCAACGCCACGTATGTGTCTGAAGCACCCGTCTATCAATGGAGACGCTCCCTCTTGTCGCGCAATATCCGCGCCGCCCTCTTCAGTTTCCCGGACATGCGTTTTTTCTCAAGATCCACCGGCGGCGCGTCCGTCCTGGCAAGGGGGGTCCGGTTGATTACCAACTCGGGCAGGATGATGCGCTTTTCCAGAAGCGCGGTCAGAAGGCTCCTGGTGCACTCAACAGCAGCATTCGATTCAACGAGAAAGTCTTCGAGCTCCCGGCTGTCCACTCCCGGCGGGAGCGGAGGAATACACGAGGGACACCCGGACCCGCATTCACAGTTTTCAATAATGTCCCTGCAAAACCTGAGGACCTCCTCGATCCTCTCGAATATCTTTTCAGCGTATCCGACGCCGCCTTCTATCGCGTCATACAGGTAGAGCGCGCTCCGCCATTTGCCCGGTTCAGATTCGTACAGTGATATGTCGGTATTGATATCCTTGATGTCGGACATGCAGAAAATGGTGGACGCATGCCGGATGATGTAGTTCAGGCCGAAATATGCGGCACCGGCATAAAGCTTGTTTGCCGCGTCCATGGCGGAAAGCCACTTTTGCGGAGCGACAAGGTTGAGGCCGGTCGTTTCATATTCAAAAGCCGGGAGTGTTATCGGTCCGTACCCGATATTCTCCAGCGTGCGTTCCCGTATTTTCTTATAGAGCTTGGGCTGCCGGTTTACCCGCACTCCTCCGAATTCAATCCGCGCCCCGTTGAAGATATGTACTTCCTCGGACTCGATCAGGTCCACACGCCCCTCCCACACGGCCTCGGTATAATAGTCTACGTCAACCGGCTCCACGCGGCAGAGCTTCCTGTCGAGGTCAAGCTCCATGGAGAGGAACTTCTGCCCGAGGTGCTGGTAAATCGCATCCTTGTACACCGTACCGCGCGCCCCGATCGGGTCGATCTCTCCGATTACTTCGCTCCCGCAGTAAATCTCGACGTTGTAGTCGGTCATGCCCCGTATATTAACCCCGCGCGCCGGATAATCCATGAGCGCGTAACGGTAGGTATCATGATAAACGACGACCGTCTTTTCATTTTTAAGGATAGACAGGGCTTCGGAATAGAGCTCCTCGTCAAAACCCTTTTCCTGCTCCCTCAGGGGGTGCTCCTGTGCGGCACAGGGCAGGTGCTGGAGGAGAATATACGGATTGTCCGGGTTCAGGAGCGCCTGTTCCACCGGGGTGCTGGTGAGGAAGTCCGGATGGTGCACCAGGTACTGGTCGATCGGCCTGTCCTTCGCCGCATACACGATGACGGGTGATGAGCCCCTGCGCCCGACCCTGCCCGCCTGCTGCCAGAAGCTGGCGATGGTCCCGGGATGACCCGAGAGAATGCAGAGGTCGAGATCGCCGATGTCTATACCCAGCTCGAGAGCGTTCGTGGTAATTATGCCGTACAGTTTACCTCCTGCAAGGTCCCGCTCGATCTGACGGCGCTCGTTCGGGAGCAGCCCGCCTCGATACGGCTTGATTACGGACCTGAGCTCGGGCAATTCATCGGTAACCGCACGATAGAGCCGCTCGACCTCCTGCCGTGCCCTGCAGAAGCAGATGGTCCTGATCTTTCTGCGGACGGCTTCACGTATAAGGGGGATTGACACCGACGACGGGCCCCTGCGGTACAGGGCATGCCCGTGGCTCTCGGACAGCCCCGGATTTATGAAATAGAAGTCCTTTGCCGGCTGCGGGGAGGAATCGTAATCGATTACTTCGAAATCCCGGTGGAACAGGAGACGGGCATGATCGCCAGGATTCCGTATCGTTGCCGATGAGCATACGAAGATCGGGCTGCTGCCGTGGATCCCGCATACCCTCTGGAGCCGCCGGAAAATGTTGGATACATGCGAGCCGAAGGCCCCCCTGTAAATGTGGACCTCGTCAACGACAATGTAGCGCAGGCGCGAGAGGAAATCCCTCCATTTACGATTGTGGTTCGGCAGAATTCCGTTATGGAGCATGTCCGGGTTCGTTACGATGAAGTCCGAGGAACGCTGTATGCGCTCCCTCTCGTCACGAGGCGTATCGCCGTCAAATGTTCCGATCTTTCCGCTTTTATGTATCGCCTGCATCAGGGTACCGAACGTATTTTCCTGGTCCCGCGACAGCGCCTTTGTGGGATAGAGAAGCATTACCGTGAACGGCTGGTCTGCATGCATATACTCGTTGATTATGGGAAGGAAAAAGGAAAGAGTTTTACCGCTTGCGGTACGTGAAACAACCAGCGTATTGCAGTTTTTACTGATCGAATTGAATGCTTCGGCCTGGTGCTCGTATAATTTTGTTATACCCTGGCTGTTCAGTACGTCTTTGATATCCCGGTTCAGGGATTCGGGAAAGTCTGCAAAAGCGCCTTCCTTTTTTGCAACGGTGAAGTGTCCGCGGAGCTCTTCATTAAATGATGATTCAATAAACCGCTTAATGTTTTTCATTGCATGACCTCGATCTGGCCGGATCGCTCTGACAGCAGGCACAGCGACCCGTGAAATCAAGGCCATATTATACATGCCATGGATATTATGTCAACAAATGTTTGGCATACACATGAATATTAATGCTTCCGAATGACAGTTTTTTCAGAGGAGGGATTTGATATTGATATGCCACTTTTTGCTCATGTATTGGATAATCTCGTTTTCATGGGGATTAATCTCCGCATCCGCCTTCGAGAACTCTAGCGCGTATCTGGCCTGATCGCCGGTGACAGTATCGATCAGCTTCTTCAAATCTTCCATAGATTTGACCGTCCTGTCTACCTCATCAAAGGTTCGCTGGAAATCCTCGAAACCTTTCTCTTCCGCTAGTGTGTTGATATCATCGATCTCTCGTTCGGTTATTATGCCATCCGTGCTTACGATGTATTTCATGACGGCTATGAGAACCATCTTTTCATCTTTGCTCAATATCTTTGACATGCCAATCCCCCGGTCGTCCAGTTTATTCCCTGCTGATTTAATCTTACAAATGATAGCGTTTAAGTACAAGAATTTTTTAATAATATTACGCTAATTGAATGATTCAACGGTTATTAGGGCGATTTTCATGCATGCGGCGAATTTTCATATTAATCATCAATTAATCAATAATTAGCTCTATACCCCGAATATCACAATGTCGATAATGAGATTAAATATAGCGTGGAAGGATCCCTATGCAGACGAAAAATTATTCCAGTTTCAATATCATGCGGTATTCAGAATTGGTATGCAATGCCGTCCAGCATGGTGTGAATTTTGACGATATCATGAACGAAACAAGAAAGTATCACGGCAGGGAGTTCAGCAACCGCATCGAAAAAGTCGTGAAAACAATGATCCACTTCGGATAGTTCGAGAGCCTGTAACGCGGCATTATTCCATTACAATAGTCTTTTCCATCCACACGCGTTTTTCCACAGTTCCATCGCTATGATAAAATGTCCCCGGACCGTATAACTGGTTTTCTTTCCAGCGGCCGACATACCTGTCACCATTGGCCCAGGTGTATGACCCGTATCCGGTCCTTTTACCCTGCAGCCATTGACCGGAATAAACGGCACCGTCTTCCCACACAATCTTTCCGTTACCGTGCATTTTCCCGTTATCCCACTGACCGGTATATACCGATCCGTTCAGGTATCGCATGGCGCCCCTTCCATGGGGGACGTAGCCTTTGACTTTGCTTCCCCTGAACCAGCCGCTGTAGTGCCCGTTGAAATCATACTCGCCGTATTCGGCTCCATCCAGGCGCACCGCGTTGCTTACCATGAAAGCTTTCTGCATACTTCCGTTTTGATAGGTGACCCTTTTTCTTCTGCCGTCAGCGTACAGGTACAGGCCCTCCCCATCAGGGACCCCATCCCTGAACTCACCCCGGTATTCCGACCCGTCAGGCCAGAGGTATATTCCAAAGCCCTCTTTCTTTCCGGATGTGAAGCTGCCGGTATAGCACGATCCGTCTTCGAATACAATCCTGTTTTCCAAGACCCTTTCCGGCCTGCCGTCAGGCTCCAGATTTCCGGGAGGCGCCAGGAGAAGATGAATTGCCAGGATGTACAATAGAGGGTGAGGCATGGTTTCACCTGGTAATAGATTATGATTAATTATCGGGAATTTTCGGGCGGGGAGGAAGTAAAAACCGTTACGTTTTTCCGAAAAAGGAAGCACTCATCCGTTAACGGTTTCCTTTATTAAGAAGCTGGATACCAGAGCTAAGCAACTGCTGCAGAAAAGTATAAAAAAGGCTGCTTCGTAACCATCCACGGTGAAGGAACCGGCTACCTTGCCATAGCGTTCGAGAATGTGTCCGAGCCCGGGCTGAAATATCGCCCCGCCAAGAAAGGGGAAAAGGTTCACAAGTCCCGTTGACGTGCCGGCAATCTGTACCGGAAACAGCTCTTTTGCCGCGGCAAATCCGACAACGACAATGGCATTGGTCGAGAATCCCATGAAGAAACATAAAACATACAGGAGCGGCAGGGGAATACCGGTTGTATGAAACGCAAGTATGGACGTTAGAACCAACGACATCACCGATGACATGATTATCATTTTTTTTCGGGACTTAAAAATGCGGTCCGACAGGAAGCTGAGCAGCGGGCTTCCAATGATCATACCGACCGCAAGCATTGACAGGATGTTACCCGATTCGGCTTTTGAAAGATGATACACCTGCATGAGGAAGGGACCTCCCCACAGTCCTCCGAAATTGAAGAAAATCGCGCACCCGAAAAAGAACCAGGCACCGAGGGTCCAGAACCTGGGGTGCCCCAGCACCATCCTGACGCCGGCTGCCAGACCGATACGATCATCAGTTACGGCCCTGGTATCGAGAGTGACCTCGAACCCGGCGTCCGATGGCCTGTCCCTCACGACAACACCTACCAGGAGGGCAGATACCAGCGTTATGATACCAATTATCACGAATGAGAGGCGCCAGCCGAAAGCATTACTCAGGAGGGCGAGCGGCGATGTCGCGATCAGGGTACCGAGCCCTCCCATGGCGATGAGTACCCCGGTCATGGATGAAAACTCCTTCCTGGTGAACCATTCGGCAAGGATCTTCATCGTGGGCACAAAAAGCATCGCGACGCCTGTCCCCACCATGGCACGGCCGGTTATGGCCCAGAAGACCGTCGGAGCCATGCCCTGCACAATGGAGCCGACGAACGCTATAATGAAGAACAACGTGATCGTACGCCGGGGGCCCCATGAGTCCGAAAGGAGACCTGCAGGCAACTGCATCAGTGCATAGGGATAAAAATAAGCCGCGCCGAGGAGGCCCATGAGCGCACCGCCTGTATCGAGATCCTCCATCATGTCAACGGCAACCACAGCCGCACACAGCCGGTGAAAATACACGAGGACATATGATACAGCGAGAATCCAGAATATGATATACTTGTACTGGTTGTATGAAAACAGCTTTTTTTTCATTCAAGACCCCGGGTGCGATATAGACCAGGATCGCACCGAATATTCATCTCATAGAACAGCTGGTAATGTTACATGGCTTTATATGAAAAAAGAGCGGTATGCACCGCCCTTTTTTCATCCGTCATGCTTCGCTGTTTAGTACTGCGATTATCAGGAAGAGCTTTGCCCGGGCAAAATTATTCACCAAGCTTTGGAATGAACTTTTCCAGATCCTGCGCCTTCATCTTGGGGCCGGTGACTTTTTCCATGCCAGCCAGGTCGAATTCCTTGATGAATTTTGTCAATTCATCGGAGTTCTGGAAGTCCTTTGCCTTATCGTCGGCGATCAGGCGCACCTCCATCCTGTTGTTGACCAGGACCCATACCCACTTGTCTTTATAAATCTTGGCGGGGTATTTCTCGATTTTATCAGACACCGTTTTGTAACTGTTTATTACGGCCTTGTCGTCAACATTATCGAAAACCTGGAACCAGAGCACTATATCCCCCTTTTTCTTTTTAACATAGGCCTGGTAGCAGTTATTCGCGCTCACATTGACATATTGAAGATCCTTCATGCTTACCTTTTTACATGATACCCCGAACAGCCCGATCGATATTGTAAAAACCACAACCAACGAAAATGTCCTTCTCACAGACGCCTCCTTGAATATTAATTCCATCCCATCTATCATTTGTGCCCAGTATCTTTTTTTTAATAACTAGTGCCACCGATGGCAGAAATCAAGCAATTTTTTTCAAAGAATTTACAGTATTAGTACCGGCTGAATTTTTTTTCATTAAACGTCCGTTATTAATAAGAAAAGCCCTGTAAAACAGGGCCTTTCACAGTAACTCATAAAGATCTTGGAGGATTTATGAAAAAACTGTTGTTATCGTTATAAGTATAAAAGAAATAATAATTGTTACATATATAAATTATGAATTTATAT
>JAKJGD010000086.1 GCA_022704585.1 Spirochaetota bacterium
AGGCGAGCGATAACCTGGACACCATGCTTGCGAACATAGGGAACGTATACGAGACGGAGCTCGACCTCACTGTCACGAGCCTGACGAGCCTCATAGAGCCGATTATCATTATCGTCATGGGACTCGTTATTGCCCTCATCGTGATGTCGGTTATTCTCCCGATTACACAGATGAACCTTCTGCTGCAATAGCAGGGACAGCACATATGATGAAACATCACACCATTAAGGAGGAGGATATGAATATATGTAAAAGACTTGTGGGATGCATCGGCCGCGTTCGCGAAGCACTGCGTTCCAGGGACGGCTTCACGCTCATCGAGATCATGATAGTCGTATCGATCATTGCCCTGCTCATGGGCGTACTCGTCGGCCCCACATTGTTTAAAGCAAGAAAGCAGGCAAATGTGAATGCCGCAAAAATTCAAATACCCAGGTTTGCGCTGCCGCTGGAGGCTTACAAAGATGCCCATGGCAACTACCCGTCCACGGATGAAGGTCTGCAGGCCCTTGTCGAAGATAAATTGTTAAAAGAGAAAGAAACAAAGGACCCGTGGGGCAATCAATTTCAATATCGCTACCCCAGCGACCATGATGATAATGAATACGATATCTGGAGCTACGGCGCAGACGGCAAGGAAGGCGGCGACGGTTTTGACGCAGACATAAAGAGCTGGGATGAGGATGAAGCCAAAAAGTAAGCTCAGGGGATGGGGACAACGCTCGAATTCAACAGAAGAAAGCTGACGCCGGATAACCGGGGTTTCACGCTCGTCGAGATCGTGGTCGTCATCGCGATCGTCGCGGTCTTTTTCATGATCGCAGCGCCCCGCGTCACCCGCGTGTTCAGCTCCCAGCGCGAGAACTTCGCGATTTGCACCGGCATGATAGTCAAGACCTTCGATGACGCGTTTTTGCACAACCGGACCAACTACCTGACCATCCACCTTCAGAGCCCGGACCCGGAGGACTCATTGGGACAGACCGACGTTTTCAACCGCAGCAACGGCATCTCGGTGCTTAACATCGTGAACGGGGAATTCGTCGACAGCAAGCTCAAGTCCCTGAGATTCAAGCAATTCTCCGAAGCCTTCCAGATCGAGGAAGTTATCCTCGCCAACGGCGAAAAGCTTCGGAACGGCAACGTGATGATCCCGTTCTATCCCCAGGGATATTCCGACAATGCCATTATCCACGTGCTGGTCAACGGCGACCAGCAGTGGTCGGTCAGGATCGACAAGCACATGAAAGAGCCCAGGGTCCTTGAAGGATGGATAACCTATGAAGCGGAATAACGCATTCGTTCTGGTCGAGATACTGATCGCGCTTGCCATCCTCTCGATCGTCCTGTTGAGCGTCATCTCCGGCGTCTCCTCGAGCGTGTATGTCATATCAGGCATGAAAAATTACACCAACGCCATGCTCATTGCCCGCACCCGCATGAACGATTTTTTACTGAAAAACATGCGCGGGACAGATATCAAGGACGAGCCCGTAAAGGGATACGACGGCTTCAAGGTATCCAGGGTAACGACGCGATTCGAGCACCCCATGCTCGATCTTGGCCCCCTGAGTGCTAACGTTACCAGGATCATCGTCACCTGGAAGGAGCGGGGTAAAGAACGCGAATATAGAATATCGTACATTTACCAGACACAATGACGGCACTTCACTCACATACGATGCCTCCAGCAGGCCGAGTACCCCGCAGAACGCCCATGAATGCGGGGTTCACCCTTATCGAGATCATGGTCGCGGTCGCCATAGGCTCGATCATCCTCATTATGGCGTATGCGTCATACCGCTCCATCTTCAATTCGATCAAACGCTCGACCGGTCTCTCCGAGTTTTACGAGAACGTCAACCTTGCGCTCCTGAGCATCGACCGAGACATCTCGAACGCGTATTTTGTGCGCACCAACAAGAACATCACCTTTGTCTGCGAGACCGACGGCAGCAACAGCAGGCTTAACTTCGTCACGGTCAACCACAACGATTACAATTTTATCGGCACCGCAAATACGCCGGTGCGCTCAAGCGACGTGCGGGAAGTCGGCTATTTTCTCAGGACGGACAAGAACACGCAGGGGCTCTCCTATCTCATCAAACGTGAAAAGTTCAATTATTGGGAAGACGATCCGCTTGAGGGCGGCACGGAGAACATCCTCCTCCCCAACGTGGTCAGCCTCAAGTTCGAGTTCAACCGGGGAAACGACTGGGACGGCAACTGGGACTCGCGCCAGAACCACAATTTCCCCAAGGCCGTAAAAACAACCCTGGTAGTGAAGAACTACCAGGCGCAGGAGGAAACCTTCGAATTCATCTCGCTCGTCAACATCCGGGAATTCAAGTAACATGGGACTGCCGGAACGCTTCATCAGGAATTACCGTGAGCGGGCACACCTCCTTGCCGAGCGCGGGGTGCTGGGATTCCTCCGCTCGTCGTCCGGCTACGTCCTCATCATAGTCCTGATACTCACCACGCTGCTCGTGTCTATCGCTGGCGAATTCATCGCGGTAGCGCACGTCAATATTGGGTACGGGCAAAAGCTGAAAAACCAGCTCAAGGCGAGCTACCTGGCCAAGTCCGGCGTCCAGATGGCACAGTTCATCCTCTATGCCGACCTCAAGGGAGTAACGACCGAGATGCTGACCGGGAAGCCTACAGACAAGGAAATCGACTCGTACAACGACCTCTGGGCAATCAGCTTCCCGACCCTCCCGATCGAAGACGGCTCCCTCAGAATACAGATATCGGACGAGAACGCGAAGATCAACCTGAGCGTGCTGGCGAACGAGTTCACGGCAGAATCTAGTACAAAATTCTATTATTTCACCCAGAACTTCCTAATGAATATGGGCCTGCCCATCGATTTCGCGGACATCATTCGTGATTGGGTCGATGTTGATGATTCCCGGTTGCCCTACGGCGCGGAGGGAGGGGACTTTTACCAGTCGCAGACCCCGCCCTATACCGCCAAGAACAACGCGATGGACAGCATCGACGAGCTGATGCTTATAAAAGATATGACGCCTCTTATCTTTTACGGCAAGGGGGGCGGCAACACCGAGGCGGAAAAAAACGAGCAGAATCTTGTCGAACACAACAAGGGAAGCATCGACCTCGACCTTGACAAAATCCGCGAGCTCGTCGGCGGAAGCGGGCCCAACACGGAGGACGCCGGCAAGAACAGGGAGCTGACCGCGATCGGCAAGGAGCGGAGCAGGATGCTGTCGGATTACTTCACCGCCTACGGCGACCGCAACGACTACCTGAGCGATTTCAACAAGATCAACATAAACACTGCCTCGTACCGGGTATTATCTGCGTTGACAGATAAAATGACCCCTGATATTGTGACTGAGATCATTAACAGGAGACTGGTACAGCCCTTCAAGTCTGTCGACGAGATCAAGGACCTCATAAGCGACACTACTATACTTGAACGGCTCAGCGTGAAATCCCATATTTTCAAGATCGTCGCGACCGCCGACTCGGCCAACACACAGGTCAGGATCACGGCGTATTACAATCGCGACATGCGGAATTTATATTACTGGTGCGAAGAATAATACCGCGGGGTGGTTCCCTTGTTCGAGAATATCGCTGCCATTGACGTCGGGACGTATGCCGTTAAGCTCGTGACCGTGAAGACCGGCTTCAGGGACTTCCAGCTCAAGGCTTTCAACTACGAGGACATAGACCTCGACACCGAGGACCGTAACGCCTCCATGATAGCGGCCATTCAGAAAATCCTCATCGAGGAGGACCTCTCCGGCTACCGCGTCATCACGAATCTCCCCATGGAGTACGAGATCATACGCACCATCTCGTTCCCGTTCAACGACGTTGAGAAAATCGCCGACGCGATCCCCTACGAGGCCGAGGAGAACATCCCGTTCAAGCTTGAAGACCTGATCCTCGACTTCCAGTCGCTGAAGAGCAAGCGGGAAAACGAGGGCCGCATCCTCCTCGCGGCCGCACACAAATCTGTCATACACGATTTTATCCAGCTCCTGAACGCCTCCGGTCTCCAGCCTCTCAAGATGGGGATGGAAGCAAACGCACTGTTCGAGTGTTACCGCTACTTCAACAAGATCGAGAGCGAAGCGGTCATCCAGATCGACATCGGGTACAACAAGACCATAATAAACTTCATCGAGAACAACAATCTGCTCTACACCCGTTCCATCGCCCTGGGCATCAACCGGATAACCGGCATGATGGCCTCCTATTTCAAGATCAAGCCGTCGGAAGCGGCACGTCTTTACCAGAACCTCAACCTGGACCTGACCTCGCTCGACAACAACGTACAGCGGGACTATTACAAATCGCTCGGCCTAACCCGACAGCAACTGAGAAAGATATATGACACTGCGCGCGAGACCGTTGAGGGACTCATCGAGCAGATCATGCTGACACGCAAGGCCATGCAGGTCGAGTGCGGCGAGATCACCTTCAACCGTGCGCTTATATCAGGCGGCGGTTCCAGCTTGACTGGACTTGGCTCGATCCTCTCAGCGGAGCTCGATGTCCCGATAGACGCCCTTCCCTTCCTGGAAGACTACAAGGAGCGGAACATACGGACCCAGTTTCCCATCGCGTTCGGTACGGTGCTCGCCTATATCAACCGCCGCCGTTCGTCGATCAATTTTCTTAAAGGAGAATTCATACCCGACGTCGCGAGCGAATCGAAGAAGATATACTACCTTTCCGGCGGGTTCGCCATCCTTACGACCGTCATCCTGGTCATCAACTTCATACTGACGGCGGTTCTGACCTCGCGCTCCAACCGTCAGTACAATGCTATTCTCGTCGAGCAGTTCGGCCGCTATTTCCAGACACGAAACGTGAGCAGCGACCCGATCGGTGACGCCAGGAAGCTCATCAAGAAGGAAAAGTCCGAGCTGGAAGCCGTTTCCAAGCTCGTACCGGACAGCGGATCGTTTCTCGATATAATGAAGGACATACTCACACAGTTTCCCGGCGACAGCAATTTCGTGCTGAACAACCTGGTCTACAACGAGAGCATCGTCATGATCGAGGGTGTCGCGGGTACCAGCGCGATAGTCGACGGCTTCAAGGAAAGCCTGATCAAAAGCAAGCAATTCGAGAACGTCACGCTGAACATCAAGTATTCGCGCCAGAACGAGGTCAGGTTCTCCCTGACCATCAAACACAAGATTACGCCGCCGGCGAAAAAAGAGTAAGGTGCGCCCGCATGATTGAACTTAGCAAAAGGGAAACAAGGTTAATCCAGATTCTGGGCGTCGTTGTCGGGATATTGCTCGTCTATTTCCTGATCATCACGCCGATCATGAACCTCCGGGACAGCATCAACAAGGAGTACGAGCAAAACATGTCAAACCTCACCATGCTCGACAAGCTGTACGAGCAGTACCAGGAGCTGAAGCAGAAAAACTCGCAATACTCCTCCCAGCTTAACAACACCCGGGGTATCACCTCGCTTATCGAGGAGAACGCCCAGAGCCTTAACATTATCAAAAACAAGACGTACACGAGAGACCGGCCGACGGTGGCCCAGGGAAAATACAAGAAGGTATCGGCTGACGTGCGGTTCGAGGGCCTGGACATCAATTCGATACTGAACTTCATCTACAAGATGGAAAACTCGGGGATGCTGATCCAGATCAGCTACCTGAGGATCAACCAGACGATCAAGGGCCGCAACACATACGATGCGACCATGACATTCAACAGTATTACATCACAATGACAGTTGCGGAGCACCGATGGATATCTCGAGCATTAAAAATATCATACTCACGAACCTTAAGAGCCTGCTGAATGTCAAGGCCCTTTGGCCCAGGATCAAGGAGGCCCTCAAGCTCCCGTACGCGAAAACCTACGTGGCCGCTGCCGTTGTCATGACCCTGGTGTTCCTCGTTTTCACGTTCCCCTATGACATGCTGATAAGGAAAAAGATGAAGGACCTGGAAAAAACGCTTTTCAGGACCATTTACATCAGCGAGATCGACTTCAGCCTCATTCGGGTGACCGTACTCAACAACATCTATATGGTGCTCCGCAGCGGGGGTGAGCTGTCGATCCGGAGCGCGGACATCAATATCTCGTTCCTTGACTTTCTTTTCAAGAAGGACATCGACGGATCGTTCGAGATGACCGGCTTCAAGTACCAGTCTGAAAGCTCGAAGATCAACTTCAACATGCAGGGAAACATAGATATCGATTACAAATCGTTTAACGACCTCCCCCAGGACGGGGACATAAACTTCTTCATTGAGAATGCATCCATCAATATCGGCCAGTTTACGCTTCCCGATACCATGGGCGGGCTCCCCCTCACCCTGCCCCCGATCAAGATAAACTCGGTCAAGGCTGAGGCGGAAATATCCGGGAGAAAAATCCTCTTGAAAAATATACGGATATTCGGTAAAGACCTCAACGGGACCATAACCGGGTCCATTGAAATGTCGAAGATATTCTGGAGCTCGCGCCTCGATATCAAGCTGACCATGAACGCGGACACCGCGCTGCTTGACAATTACCGCGATTTCGCATCAAAGTATATCAACGATCGCAACCAGCTGGTTATTCCCATCAAGGGCACCCTGGTCGCTCCCCGGTTAGAGTTTTCCCCGGCAGATGCATCGGCGCCATCGCCGGCTTCCGACCATCCCATGGACAAGATACTCCCCGTCCAGTGACCCGGCGCAGCCCATGAAGATCACCCTTGCCAGACATTCCGGATTTTGCATGGGGGTCAGGAACGCCGTACTCCGCATCATTTCCGAGATCAATTCAACTGACGAAAACCTGTACGTGTACGGGCCGCTGATCCACAACCCGCAGACCGTTGACGTCCTCCACGGGAGGGGGCTCAGCACGATCAATTCACTTGATGCTATTGCCAACCGGCGCATCGCCATCCGCACGCACGGGATCCCCGTGGACGAACTGCGCATGGTGAAACAGTGCGCCTCTCGCGTCATCAATCTCACCTGCCCGCGCGTCGCCCGCGTGCAGTCGATCATCAAGAAACATTCTGCCGGCGGCAGCCACACCATTATCACCGGGGACAGGGACCATGCGGAGGTCATCGGGCTCATGAGCTATGCCGCACACGGCGTTTCGGTGATCTCCGACCTCCCGGAGACCGACTCGATCCCCCCGGCGGACAGCTACATCCTGGTTTCACAGACGACCTTCGACCGCGAGCTCTACAAGAGGATCGTGAGCCGCGTCCAGTCCACGCTGAAAAACGTCACCGTATTCGATACCATCTGCGATTCGACGCGCCTTCGCCAGGAAGATGTCGTCGTCGGGATAACCGCGGGCACCGATACGCTGGTCGTAGTCGGCGGGAAGAACTCGGCCAACACAAGGCGGCTCGCCCAGATCGGCAGGGACA